>JAYTAJ010000457.1:0-40151 GCA_043737575.1 Myxococcales bacterium
CGAGCCCGCGACCGCGCCGACCTGCTGGCACTCGCCGACGACCTCGACGCGGCGGGGCCGACCGTCGACGATCACGTCGAGCGCGAGCGGGGGCAAGACCGTGGTCGCGGCCGACGGCGCCCGGCCGAGGCCGTAGTTGACGAACGCCTGGGTGCGGCCGCCCCACGACTCGAGCTCGTCGGCCCAGCGCGCGAGCAGCGCGCGATCTTGCGCCTCGGCGACCTCGCCGAACACGCCGACCGGCGCGGCGCCCGCGAGGCGCTCGTCGCGCCAGGCCCGGGTGACCGCGTCCTCGATCGACATGCCGGCGCGATAGCGCGCGAACGCGGCCCGCAGCACGATCGATCGGAACAGGCCGTCGACCGCCATCGGCTCCTCGTCCTGATCGACCCGCTCGTCGTCGTCCTCCTCGGCGAGGCGCAAGACCGCGCGGGCCCAGCCCTGCGGCGCCGACTCGAGGAAGCTGCGCAGGTGGGTCAGGCGGATCACGGTCGCGCGATCGTCGTCGAGCGGCGCCACCGCGCCGTGATCGAGCCCGAGCGCGCGCGCGACCGCGGGTCGATCGACCAGCGCGCGGCGCAGCTCGCGCGGCGGCGCCAGCTCGTGGTGGCGCGCCCGCGCCGCGGTCTCGAGGGTGCGGCGCAGCTCGGTCGCGTAGCGCTCGCGCGCTGCCAGCGGATCGCCGGCGTCGTCGAAGCGGTGCAGGCCGTGATGCTCGGTCAGCCGATCGATCGCGTCGGTGGCGGCGCCGCCGAGGTACGGCGCCAGCATCTCGGCCAGCTCATGGACCACCGACGCGGGCGCGCGCGGCTCGCCAGTGACCGGCTCGCGATCGACGTAGCTGACGATCAGCTCGTCGCGCGCGGCGAGCGCCAGCTCGAGGAACGCGTAGCGATCGCGATCGCGGGCGCCGACGTCGCCGCGCCGGCGGGTCGCGCGCAGCTCGAGGCCGGTGACGCGATCGGTCGACGGGAACACCGCCTCGCCGACGCCGATCGCGAAGACGTGGGTGAACGGCAGCGGCCGATGCGGCGTGATGCGCGCGACGTGGACGCCGTGGGCCAGCGGCTCGCCACGATCGCCGCGGACCTGGCCGAGGCGGCGTCGCGCCAGCGCCGCGACCTCGCGGTAGTCGACGACGCGGCCGTCGAGATCCAGCTCGGCGAGGCCGGTGAGCGTCGCCCGCACTCGCGCCAGCTCGCCCTGCGCCGCCTCGTCGCGGCCGCCGAGGTACGCGGCGGCGACGGTGTCGAGCACCTCGGCCCACGACGCCAGCGGCCGCCGCTCGCCGCGCAACCACCGCGCGTCGGCGATGAGCGACCGAGCCAGCAGCGCGAACGTCGCGGCCGACGCCTGCTCGTCGGGCGCCAGCTCCTCGGGCCGATACGGCCGGCCGCCGAGGTTCGCGATCACCTCGGCACCGCTGCGCCGTCCCGCCATGAATGCGCCGAGCGCGATGCGGCGGATGCCCTGATCCCAGTGGAACGCGTCGACCTCGGCGAGGTACGTGCCCGCGTGATCGCGCTGATCGGCGCCGTGGACGATGCCGAGCTCGTCGGTCCACGCCACCCAGTCCGCGGGATCGATGCCGGGGTGACGCGCCAGCACCGCGGGATGCGTCATCACGCCGAGCAGCTCGGGGCGGCGAAAGCGTCCGAGCGGCAGCTCGAGCAGCAGCTCCATCGCCTCGGCGGCGTGGCCGTGACCGAGCGCGGGCATGTCGACGACGTGGAACGGCAGCTGGTAGCGCTCGAAGGCCGGCGGGATCTGAGGCAGGTAGGTCTCGACCGCCGACGGCGCGATCAGCACCGCGATGCGATTGGCGGTGAGGCCGGGATCGCGATCGAGGCGCGAGCGGATCGCCGCGGCGATGACCTCGAGCTCGCGCATCGGCGACGGGCACGCGAGGATGCGCACGCCCGCGGCCGGCGGCGGTGACGGCGCGGTGGTCGGCGGCGCGGCGCGCACCAGGGTATCGAAGGCCCAGCGCTCGCGGGCGGTCGCGCGATCGCGCGCGCCGTCGAGCTCGCCGAAGCGATCGTCGATGTCGCCGTCGGACAGCTCGGCCAGGCTCGCCAGGTAATCCCGTCCTGGTGTGCCCCACCGGGTCAGCGCCGCGGGCTCCTCGATCTCCGAGAGGGCTGTCGCCAGCCCTGTCCCCGTCGGGGTCACGCCCCCGTCTTGGGCCCTCTCCAAGACGTCCACGACGGGACGCCGCGGTTTGCGTTGCACGTCGCCCCAGTACGCCGCGCACGGCGACATCGCCAGCACGGTGACGGTACGGCGCTCGGCGAGGTACGCCAGCGCGTCGAGATACACCCGCGGCAGGTACGACAGGCCGATCACGAAGATCGGCGGACCGTCGGGCGCGCGCAGCCCGAGCTGTCGTCGCGCCCGCGCCAGCCGCGGCGTCGGGATCGGCCGCGGCTCGCCGAGCGCCGCGAGGTGGCGCACCGTCGCGCGCCACGCCGCGCCGTGCCAGCGCGCGGTCGCCGCGTCGACGACGTCGTCGGCGTCGAGCGTGCGACCGGCCTCCCACGCGTCGAGCCAGTCGGGCCGCGACAGCGCGTACTCCCAGCTGCGATCGGCGAGCTGTGCCGCGAGCTGCACCCGCCGCGGCCCGACGCCGTCGTCGCCATCGGCGTCGAGGTACGCCCGCGCGGGCGCCAGCTCGGGCGCGGTCGACACCGCCAGCACCGACGCCATCGCCGCCTCGAGACCGGCCTTGTCGAGGGCGCGCAGCGCGGTCTGATCGCGCACCAGCTCGCGCGCCAGCAGATCCTCGAGGTAGATGGTCTGGTAGCCGGCCGCGACGCCGCGGGTGGTCGCGATCGCGTACTGGATCCAGCGCGCCACGACGCGGCCCGGCACCACGACCGCGGGCGGCGCGAACGGATCGACCGCGTCGCGCAACCGCTCGGCGAGCGCGGCGGCGAGCTCCTCGAAGCGGTGGCTCTCGACGACGCGGAGCATCGCTACCTGCGCTTCTTGCGCGCGACCGGCGGCGCCGCCGAGGTCCGCCGCCGCACCCGCGCGATCACACCCGGCACCAGCCACCAGGCGATCGCGCCGAGCGCGACCGCCCAGGTGATCACGCCGCCGAACGCCGCGTACAGCGAGTGCGCGCGGGTTCCGAACGGCACCTTGACGAGCAGCGTCTCGGGCGGGCCGCCGCGCCGCACCGCGGTGCGCGCGACCACGCCGCCGTCGCGATCGATGTACGACGACGGCCCGGTGTTGACCGCGCGGATCATCGGCAGCCCGAGCTCGACGGTGCGGTAGCGCGCCAGCGCCTCGTGCTCGAGCGGCTCGGCGTGGACGTCGAACCAGGTGTCGTTGGTGATGTTGACGATCAGATCGGGATCGAGCCGCGCCAGCTCGCGGCCGAAGCTCGGCACGACGTCCTCGAGGCACACCATCACCGCGATGCGCAGCGGTCCGCCGATGAGCGGCACGGTCAGGATCTGCGGCGCGGTGCCGCCCTCGTAGTGCCCGGCGCCGTCGGGCAGGTACCTCTCGAGCGACGGGAACTTCTCGACCAGCGGGTTGTACTCGCTGCCGATCATGCGGTGGATCTTGTCGTTGCGGCCGAGGAACGTGCCGTCGGGCGCGATCAGGATCGCGCTGTTCCAGGTCGCCGTGCCGTCGGTGGTCGCGGCGCCGATCAGGAGCGGCCCGGTGGTGATGCCGCGCAACGACAGCGGGTTGTCGCGCTCGACGTCGCGCGTGAGCTCGCGCGGCACGGTGAACGGGTACGCGGTCTCGCTCCACACCACCAGCTCGGCGCCGGCCTCCTCGAGGGCGCGGCTGGCCCGCTGCAGCGCGTGGAGGTGGGCGACACGATCCTTGCTGGTGTGGCGCACGCCGACCGGATCGTTGGGCTGGACGATGCCGATCGTGACCACGCGCGTCCCGCCGCGGTCGCTACGGTGGCTGCCGACGATCGCGACCACCGCAAACACGACGACGCCGACCGCGGGCTGCCAGCGTCGGGTCGGCCGCGTCACCGCGTCGTACACCGCGCCGCCGATCGCGGTGATCAGCGCGACGATGCCGGCGGTGCCGGCGAAGGCGGCGACGGCGCGCAGCGGCCCGGCGTCGATCTGCGTCAGCGCCAGGCTGAACGGGAACGGCGTCGGCAGCACGATCTCGACGACGACGTAGCCGAGCGGCAGGCACAGCGCCATCGGCCACGGCCCGCGCGGGTGATCGCGGCGGCGATCGCGCAGCGACCGCGTGAGCCGCGCGCCGACCAGGAACACCAGCCCGTGGTACGCGGCGAGCAACCCCAGCCCGAGCACCGCGAGCGGCGTCGGCAGATGAGCGTTGACCTCGAGCAGGTAGATCATCCAGTGGAAGCCACCGACGGTGAAGACGAACGCGGCGAGCCCGCCCCACAGCCCGGCGCGGCGCGCGGTCGGCGCGCGATCGATCACCCACGCCAGCGGCAGCGCCGCGATCCAGCCCAGCGGCCACAGCTCGTGGGGCGGCGCCGCGAGGGTCCAGCACGCGCCGCTCACGATCGCCGCGATGACGCCGCACACGATCCCGATCCGCCCCGGCCGCGCCGCCAGCGCGAGCCGTTCGTGCAAGGTCATCGCGGTCGATCTCCAGGCACGATCAGATCGATCGCGCGCGGCAGGTTGCGGAACGTCGCCGGCAAGATGCCGGGGGTCTCGCCGTCGACGTCGAGCTCGATGATCTGACCGGGATCGGCGGGCTCGGCGCGCACCACCGCGGCGCGGCGGTGGCTGACCTTGTCCATCGTGAGGTGGGTGCCGGCGTAGAGCCGGCGGCTGCGCAAGAGGAAGTCGGTCATGCCCATGTCGCCCAGCGCGACCACGTCGAACCGGCCGTCGTCGAGCTCGGCTTCGGGCGCGATGCGCATGCCGCCGCCGAAGTAGCGGCCGTTGGCGACCGCGACGGTGTTGATCGTCAGGTCGGTGGCGTCGCCGCCGCGGTCGTCGAAGGTGAGCCGCACCCGCTGGTTGTCGTAGCTCCACAGCGATCGCGCGCTGGCGGCGAAGAACGCGAGGCGACCGCCGAGGCGTTTCTTCGACTCGTTGACCAGCCGATCGGTCATGCCCGACATGCCGAACGACGCGATGTTGGTGAACATGCGGATGCCGGTGCCGCCGGTGCGCAGCGTGAAGTCGAGCCGGCCGGCGTCGATGCGCTTGCGCACGCCCGCGGCCAGCACCGCGACGGCTTTGGGGAAGTCCTTCGACACGCCGACGGTGCGCACGAAGTCGCCGCCGGTGCCGAACGGCAGGACCGCGAGCGCGGCGCCGGTCACGATCGGCGCGCCGTCCTCGAACCAGCCGTTCATGACCTCGTTGATCGTGCCGTCGCCGCCGACCGCGACCACGATCTCGGCGCCGCTGCGCACCGCCTCGCGGGCCAGCCGCGTCGCGTCGCCCGGCCCGGTGGTGAGCGCGTCCTCGAACGGCAGCTCGCGCCGGATCTGATCGGCCAGCTCGGGCCAGCGCCGACCGAGGGCGCCGCCCTGCGACTTGGGATTGGCGATCACGACGACGCGCGGGCTGGCCATCGCGCGCAGTATCGCGCGAACCTCGTCAGCTTGCGAGCTGACGGGGCCGGGCGATCCCGCCGGGAAAATATCGTGCGACCACGCGGTCGGCGTCGAAGCGTCCGAGCAGCGGACCGACCGCCGGGCCCGACGCCAGCTCGCAGCCGAGCCGCTGCAGCGCGGTGACCTGGGTCAGGCGATCGAGGTTGCGCGCCAGGGTCAGCCAGTCGTGGGCGTGGGCGAGCGAGATACGCCGCGCGATGCGCTGGAACGCAGCCTCGTCGCGATCGATGTGATCGACCAGCGCGGCCGGGAGCTCGATCAGATCGATCGGCGCGCCCGCGAGCAGGCCGAGCTCGGCGCCGCGCAGATCGGGATCGCGCACCGCGACCACGACGCCGCGGTCGACCAGGCGATCGAGGATCGGCATCGCGACGTCGAGCGAGTAGGTCGGGACGCGGATGATCAGCACCTCGGGGGGCAGCTGGTAGGCGTCGAGCAGCGTCGCGATCAGGTCGGTGGTGGCGGGGCGCAGCTCGTCGGCGGCGACGTCGACCATCACCGTCGGGCCGGTCGGCGAGGTCGCGCGCCATGCCGCGGCGGAGCGCAGGCTGGCCTCGAGGCGGTGCTCGATCGACTCGACGGTGACCATCTCGAAGCCGTGGAGGCCTTGGGTCGCGAGGTCGACGACCGGGAGGTAGCGCAGCGCGCGGGGAGCGAGATCGCCGATCACGTCGTGGACCGTAGCGCTCGCCGTGCAGGTGAGAGGAGTATGGGACGGGTAGCTGCCGGGCAGCGACCGTGAATCACCGTGGACGCGCACGCGCTGGCCAGCTTGCTCGGAGACCTTCGTATCGGCGACGGTGGCGCCGGCCCCGACGCGCGGTCGCGCGGCCAGGTGTTCACGCCCGCGCCGCTCGCCGAGACGGTGTGCCGCATGGTGCTCGGGGCGTCGGCCGCGGCGCCGGTGGTGCTCGATCCCGCGGCCGGTGACGGCTCGTTCCTCGCCGCGGCGGCGGTGGTGGCGCCCGGCGCGACGCTGATCGGCATCGAGCGCGATCGCGAGCTGGCGGCGGCGGCGCGGCGGCGGGTCGTGGGCGCGACCGTGCATTGCGCCGAGGCGCTGTTCGCGGCGCCGCGCCTCGCGCCGGTCGACGCGGTCGTCGGCAATCCGCCGTACATCCGATCGATCCGGCTGCGCGAGGCCGATCCGGTCTTGTGGGCGCGGGTGCGCGGCGCGTTTGCGGCGACGTCGTTCGGCGAGTGGGATCTGTACGGCGCGTTCCTCGAGCGATCGCTCGACTGGGTCCACGCCGACGGCCGGGTCGGGCTGATCGTGCCGTCGCGGTGGCTGACGGCGCGGTGGGCGGCGCGGCTGCGCGCCTGGCTCGCCGAGCGCGGCGCGGTGCGGGCGGTGATCGATCTCGGCGCCGAGCAGGTCTTCGATCGCGCGACGACCTACGCGTCGATCGCGATCCTGGCGCCGCGGCCCTCGACCGAGCCCGCGATCCTGTACCGCCGGATCCGCGGCGCGTGGGAGCGCGGCGAGCTCGACACCCGCGCCCGCGGCGATGCCCCGTGGCTGGGGCCGGCGGCGGCGCCACCGCGATCGGGGCGCCTGACCCTCGGCGACGTCGCGCGGATCGCGAAGGGCACGGGCACCAACGCCGATCGGGTGTTCGTCCTGCCCGACGCGATCGTCGACGGCGCGCTGGTACGGAGCGGCGAGATCGTCGTGGAGGCGGCGGCGACGCGCCCGTGCCTGCGCGGCCGTGACGTCGGCGCCGCGCCGACCGCGCGCTGCGTGATCCCGTACCGCGACGGCCGGTTGATCGCGTGGGCCGAGCTGGTCGCGTGCTGGCCTCGCGCCGCCGCGTACCTCGCCGCGCACCGCGACGTGCTCGAGGCGCGCGAGCGCGGCCGCTTCACCGGCCCGCGCTTCCACGCGTTCGGCCGGCCGCAGAACCTCACCTTCCACCTCGATCCGGCGGCGAAGATCGTCATCCCCGACGTGACCCGCACCCCGCGCGCTGCCGTCGACGACACCGGCGCGCTGGTGCTCGACTCGGCGTACGCGCTGCGGCCGCGGCCGGGCGCGCCCGCGCCGTGGGATCGCATCGACCACCTCCACGCCTTCCTGCGATCGCCCGAGCTGGCGGCGTGGATGGAGCGGGTGAGCGTGCCGCTCCGCGGCGACTACCGCCGCTGGAAGACCGCGTACCTCGCGCCGATGCCGCTGCCGTGACGCGACCCGATCAGCTCTTCAGCTCGGGCACGCCATCGGACGGCGGCTCGCCGATCGCGGGCGCGGACGGCGCGTCGGCCGCCATCGCGGGCAGGTCGGCGTCCGGCTCGTCGATGGCCGGCTCGTCGATGCCCGGCTGGGGCTCGGCGCTCGCCGCGGGCTTCAGCGCCGCGACCGGCCCCGACAGCGTCGGGCGAGGACCGATCGGCCGCAGCGCGCCGACCGCGCCGCGGATCGCCTCCAGCAGGTCGGCGAGGCGGGTCGGCTTGGTCATCACCGCGTACACCGTCGGCGGCAGCGGATCCGGCACCAGCGTCGACGCGCTCACGATGATCACGGGGACGTCCGCGAGCAGCGGCACCGTCGGCTGATGTCGCAACAGCTCGGCGCCATCCATGATCGGCATATGGAGGTCGAGGAGGATGACGCTGGGGCGGGTCCCCGAGCGAGTCACCACGTCGATCGCCTCGGCGCCGTTCGCCGCCACCAGCAACCGCAGGCCGCGCGCGTCGAGGACGCGTCGCAGCATCTCCTGGATCTCGGAGTCGTCTTCGACGAGGAGAACGGTCCAGCTCATGGCACGCCGCCGAACGATCCGGGCATGACCCTCGCACTGTAGCGGTCATCGCCACGACGCCAACCCCATTCGATCACGGCGGGTACCTTCCTGGAGCCGACGTCGCCGGTTCTCCGCGGGATCGCGCCTCTGGTATATGCGGACATGACTGATCTCGTCCTCTACATCGGCAACCGCCGCTATTCGTCCTGGTCGGTGCGGCCCTACCTGGCGCTGGCCGCGACCGGCGCCGACTTCCGCGCCGAGGTCATCGCCCTCGATCAGCCCGCGACTCGCACCCAGATCGCCGCGGTCAACCCGGCCGGACGCGTGCCCGTGCTGCACCACGGCGCGCTGGTCGTCCACGACTCCCTGGCGATCTGCGAGTACGTCGCCGAGCTGTACCCCGACGCCGGGCTGTGGCCGCGCGATCGCGCGACCCGGGCCCGGGCCCGCGCGGTCGTGAGCGAGATGCACGCCGGCTTCGCCGAGCTGCGCCGCAACATGCCGCAAGATCTCTGCGCGTCGAAGATCGGCGTCGGCCACACGCCCGAGGCGATGCTCGACGTCGTGCGGGTGATGCAGATCTGGCGCGAGCTGCGCGCCCAGGTCCCTGCCGACGCCGGGCCGTTCCTGTTCGGCAGCTTCACGATCGCCGACGCGTTCTACGCGCCGATCGCGGGCCGGTTCCGCACCTACGGCGTCACCCTCGACGTCACTTGCCAGGCCTACGCCGACGCGATCCTCGGGTGGCCGGCGATGGCGTCGTGGATCGGCGCGGCCGGCCTCGAGGCCGAGCTGCTCGATCACAAGTAGGCCGCCACCTAGCGCGACCACAGCGCCGCGTGGTCGCGGATGTAGTCGGCGATCGTGCGTGGCGGCGCGCCGAGCAAGCGCGCCAGCGTCGGATCGATCCGGCGATGGTCGGCGCGGCGCAGCTCGGTGTGCAGCACGGTCTGGACGATCGCCTGCATCCACGGTTGATCGCGGCGTCGGCGCAGGTGCCGCAGGTACCCGACGATGCTCGCGGGGTGGTAGCGGATCGGCCGGCCGACCGCGGCGGTCAGCAGCGCGGCCACCTCCGAGAACCCGACCGCCTGGGATCCGGTCAGCGTGTACGCGGCGCGCGCGTGGGCGCCGGGATGCGCGAACGTCGCGACCGCCAGCTCCGCGAGATCGCGGACATCGACCCACGCGATCCGGCCGTCGCCCGCCGGCACGAAGATCCGATCGTCCTCGACGATGTCGCGGCGGTACGCGTCGCCGAGGTTCTGCGCGAAGAACCCGGGCCGGAGGAACGTCCAGCGCAGCGCGCTGGCGCGCAGGTACTGTTCGGTCTTGTGGTGGGGGACGAGGCGATTGCTGCCCGCGCCGGCCACCGACAGGAACGTGACGTGCCTGACGCCGGCCGAGTGCGCCGCATCGATCAGCGGATGGAGCGTCGCCGCGACATCGGAGATCGCGGGCGGGCGCAACAGGAACAGCCCATCGCAGCCGGCCACCGCGGTCGCGAACGTCGCGGGTGACGTCAGGTCGAAGCGCGGACGCGCCGGGGCATGCGCCTCGATCCCTCGGGCGGCGAGGGCGCGAATGACCTCCCGCCCGACGTTGCCCGACGCGCCCGTCACCAGGACGCGGCGACACGCTTCCGCGCTGGGCTCGGAGGGGCTCATGGCTCGTCGGCGAGCGTCGACGGCGCGGTGTACGGCGTGTCGGTGAGCGCGGCGACCGCGGTCGCGAGATCGCTGACCTCGACCGAGTCGGGCGCGTTGCGGCGCAGCATGAAGGTGCAGGTGCCGCACGCGGTGACGACGGTGCCCCCGCCCGACGCGGCGACCTCGGCGAGGCGGCGGCGCGCCATCGCGTCGGCGGTCGCGGGCGCGGTCTTCGGCAGGAGCCCGCCGCCGCCGCAGCACTCGGTGTCGGTGCCCGACCACGACAGCTCGCGCAGCTCGGCGAGGCGGCCGAGCACGCGGCGCGGCGGCTCGATGACGCCGGCCGATCGCGCGAGGTAGCAGGGGTCGTGGTAGTAGACCGACTTCTTCTTGGCGGGGACCGGCAGCTTGGCGACGTGCTCGGCCAGGAACTCCGGCATCGACACCACCTCGACGCCGACGGTGATGCCCTCGCCCTGGTACAGCGAGCCGACCGCGTAGCGACACGCCGAGCAGCCGATCACGATCGTGCGGAAGCGGCGCATCGCCAGCGCGACCTTGCTGGCGTGCCAGCGAAACAGATCGGGCAGCCCGGCCGCGAGCAGCGGGTAGCCCGCGCACGCCAGCCCAGCGTCGACGATCGGCACCGGGCCGAGGCCGAGGCGCTCGAACACCGCCTGCGCCGCGACGATGTCGGCCGCGCCCTTGTCGAGGCTGTCGCAGCCGGGCCAGAACCCGATCGCGCCGGCCTCGGCGAAGGTCGCCGTGCTCAGCCGCTCCTTGGCCTGGGTGGCCAGCCGTTGATCGCGGGCGCGGAACCGCTCGCCGTAGCCCCCGAGCGCCGGGTGGCCGGCGCCGTGGCGCTGCGCCGCCGCGCGTCCGGCCAGCAGCACCAGGCCCGGCTCGTTCCCGTGTGCACAGTATACAGTGCACTGTCGACACCCCGTGCACGCCCACAGCGGGTCGGCCGCCTCGGCGGTCCAGGCCTCGGTGCCGCGCCGCAGCCGGTTCAGGCGATCCATCTTCGCCTGCGGGATCAGCGTCTCGCGGCCGGTCGTGGTCGACACCGGGCACGCGTGGCGGCACATCTTCGGGCAGAACGTGCAGTCGTCGAGCTGCCGCGCGACGTCCTCGGAAGCGAAGCGGTCGGACAAGGCGCCGACTATACAGTGTTAGCCTCGCGGGGTTGTCGTCCGTCTCGCCGGTCCAGCACTTCGCGACCCCGCCCGGGACGCCGCTCTTGACGATCGGCCGGGCCGACTGCGATCTGGTGCTCGATCAGCCGCTGGTCGCGCGCCGCCACGCCGAGCTGCGGTGGCAGCGCGATCACCACGAGCTGCGCGACGCCGGCTCGGCCCACGGCACCTGGATCAACGGCGCGCGGCTGCGCGGCGCGGCGCGGCTGGCGCCCGGCGACGTCGTGCAGATCGGCACGTTCCGGCTGACCTACGACGGCGACAGCCTCGACTCGTTCGATCAGCGCGGCGCGATCCGGCTCGACGCCCGCGATCTGCGCCGCGCGATCGGCTCGAAGGTGCTGCTCGACGACACCACGCTGTCGATCGAGCCGTGCGAGTTCGTCGCGATCGTCGGCGCCAGCGGCGCCGGCAAGTCGACCTTGATGATGGCGCTGTGTGGCTTCCAGCGCGCCGACGCGGGCGCGGTCGCGATCAACGGCGACGATCTGTACGCCAGCTACGACGCGTATCGCTCGATCATCGGCTACGTGCCGCAGGACGACATCCTGCACCGCGCGCTGACGGTCGGCCGCGCGCTGCACCACGCCGCCCGGCTGCGGCTGCCGGCCGACACCAGCGACGCCGAGCTCGACGCCCGGATCGCCGCGGTGCTCGACGAGGTCGACATGACCGCCCACGTCGATCAGCGCATCGACGCGCTGTCGGGCGGGCAGCGCAAGCGGGTCTCGATCGCGTGCGAGCTGCTCGCCGATCCGCCGCTGCTGTTCCTCGACGAGCCGACCTCCGGCCTCGACCCCGGCCTCGAGCGCAAGCTGATGCACACGCTGCGACGCCTCGCCGACGGCGGCCGCACGATCGTGCTCATCACCCACGCCACCGCGAACATCCGGGTCTGCGATCACATCGCGTTCCTGGTCGCGGGCAAGCTGATCTACTTCGGCCCGCCGTCGCAGGCGCTCGGGTTCTTCGGCGTCGACGACTTCGCCGACATCTACGCCGCGACCACCGACGACGCCGCGCCGTCGGCGCCGGCCGACCACTGGCAGGCGCGCTACCGCGAGTCGCTGCAGCACCAGAGCTACGTCGTCGAGCGCCCGGCCCGCGCGCCCGCGCGTCCGACCCCCGAGCAGCACGCCGAGAAGGCGACGCGGGCCCGCGTCTTCGCGCGATCGCCCTCGCGCCAGCTCGCGATCTTGTGTCGCCGCTACGCCGAGCTGATGATCGCCGACCGCCGCAACCTGGCGCTGCTGCTCGCTCAGGCGCCCGTGATCGGCGTGCTGCTGGTGCTGGTGTCGGGGCCCGACGCGTTCACCGCCGACCGGCTCGAGGCCAAGAAGCTGATCTTCATGCTCGCGACGACGGGCGTGTGGTTCGGCGTGATCAACGCGGCCCGCGAGATCTGCAAGGAGGCGCCGATCCTGCGCCGCGAGCGGCTGGCCGGGCTGCGCGACGGCCCGTACCTGGCCTCGAAGATCGTCGTGCTGTTCGCGCTGGTGCTGGTGCAGAGCGCGATCCTCCTCGGCGTGGTCGCGATCCGGATCGCGCTGCCGGATCACGGCGTGCTCGCGCCGCCCGCGATCGAGCTGTTCGTGACGATCGCGCTGGCCGGCCTGGCCGGGCTCGGCCTCGGCCTGTGCGTGTCGGCGGTGGCGTCGACGCCCGACAAGGCGACCAGCCTGATCCCGATCGTGCTGGTGCCGCAGGTGCTGTTCGGTGGGATCATGTTCAGCCTGCACGGCGCCACCGCGGCGGCGTCGTGGCTGGTGCCGACCCGCGCCGCGGTCGACGCGCTCAGCGCCACCGTCGACACCAACCGGCTCGGCGGCGTGCTGCGCTTCATCCACGAGCCACGCTACGCGCCGACGTCCGAGGTGGTGCTGGTCGCGTGGGCGACGCTGCTCGGTCAGGCGCTGCTGTTCGGCGCGGTCGCGTGGTGGACGCTGCGGCGGCGGCGCTGACCGCTCACGTCACCGCGCGCAGCTGATCCCAGGCGCGGGCGACGAGCGCGGCGCGCGGCAGGATCGTCCACACGCACTGCGCGTCGCCCCACTCCATCTTGGCGCGGTCATCGCTGTCGAAGCCGATCAGCACCTCGTCGTCGGCGCCCTGCTCGCCGAGATCGTCGGCGGCGGCGTAGCCGAGGAGCTGGTGGATGCCGGGCTCGCCGGCGCGGCCGGGGCGGATCGACGCGCGCCACGGCAGCCACACCTGCTCCCAGTAGCGCTCGAAGGCGTCGCGCGGCAGCACCGCGAGCGCGGCCTGGGTGGGCAGGTGCAGCTCGGGCAGCACGTCGACGTCGCAGCCATCGAACGGCTCGTCGTCGAGCGGCACCCAGGCGTGACGCACCAGCTCGGCGCCGGCCGGGAAGTGCAGCACCGCGACGTCGTCGCAGGTGCGATCGGTGAACAGCGCGAGGTGGCCGTCGCTCGGCAGGAGCTGCTCGAGATCGAAGCGCGCGATCTCGGCGAGGCGCACCTGCATCACGAACAACAGCGGCCCGTCGGCGCCCTCGGGCCAGTCGACGTCGATCGGCAGATCCGGCTCGCCGCCGACCCGGGTCGCGCGCACGACGTGGCCCTTGCCGGGCCGGGTCCGCAGGCCGATCGCCGGCTTGCACAGCGCGTCGATCGCGTCGCGCCACGGCGATAGCTCGGCGGCGGCGAGGCGAGCGTGGAGGGCGGCGCGCTGGGTGGCGTGGTCGGGGGGGGTGTCGGCGGGGGTATCGGGCTTCATCAGCGATCCGTCAGCGCGCCGGGGTTCATGATGCCGTGCGGATCGAGCTCGGCGCGCAGCGCGATCAGGTACGGATCGAGCGCGGCCGGGCGCGCGCCGAGGAGCCACGCCCCCGCGCGGGTCGCCGCGGCCTCGGCGGCGGCCTGGGTGGTCGCCGCGACGTCACCCGCGAGCGGCGCGCCGTGATCGTCGACGAACGTCGCGAAGATCACCGCGCCGTCGCCGTCGAAGCGCGAGATGTGGGCGCGCACGCCGGGCGCGGCGGCGCGGATCGCGTGGTACGCCGCGCGGAGCTGCCCCGGTCCCGCGGTGACCTGGAAGGTCGGGCCGGGCTCGGGGGTCGGCTCGGTGCCGAACCGCCGCCGCCACCACCGATCGGCGAGCGCGGGGGGTGCGGCCTCGCCGCCCTCGGCGAGCACCGCGCTCTCGATCAGATCGCGATCGCAGACGGCGAGATCGGTCGGCCCCGCGGTGGCGGCGACCAGGAGCGCGTGACCGTCGGGCAACCGGGCGTCGGGGAAGTGGATCCGCGCCTCGGCGGCGTCGATGATGCGCAGCCCTGACGGCGCCGCCTCCTCGCGCAGCGCCAGGAACGCGGCGGCGATCGCGGCGTCGATCGACGGCAGCGCGAACGCGGCGAGCAGGCGGGCCTCGGGGCGGCGGTGGATGCGCAGCACCGCGCCGGTGATGAAGCCGAGCGTGCCCTCGCTGCCGCACAGCGCGCGCGCCAGATCGGGCCCGGTCGAGCGGCGCGGCGCGACCCGGGTGTGGATGGCGCGGCCGTCGGCGAGCACCGCCGACACGCCCGCCACCGCCTCCTCGAAGAAGCCATGGCGCGCCGACGACTTGCCGGGCGTGCGCACGCCGATCAGCCCGCCGATCGTGCCGCCGAGGATGCCGGGCGGGTAGTCGCCGATCGACAGGCCGCGCGGCGCCAGCATCTTCTCGAGCGCGAGGCCGGTGAGCCCGGCCTGGACGTGGCAGAGCAGCGAGGTCTCGTCGAGCAGCGACACCTGATCGAGCCGCGCGGTCGAGACCAGGAGCCGCGGCCGATCGCCGAGGCTCTTGACCCGGGCCGGCCGCGAGCCCGAGCCGAGCGGCACCACCGCGGCGCCGTGCCGGCCGGCGGCGCGCACCACGTCGGCGACCTCGGCCGGGGTCGCGGGCGTCACCTGCCACGCGGGCTGTCCGGAAACCGGACGAACCGCGTCGGCGCCGAGCAGCGTGACCAGCTCGGCGGTGAGGTCGGTGGTCATGTGCCGCCCCACCGCGTCCCGGGCAGGCCGAGCTTGCCGGGGTTCATGATGTCGTCGGGATCGAGCGCGCGCTTCACCGCGTGCAGGATCGTCATCGCCTCACGGTGCTCGCCGCGCATGAACGGCGCCCGCAGCATGCCGACGCCGTGGTGGTGGCTGATCGTGCCGCCGACCCGGGTCGCGGCCTCGAGGCCGTCGCGCCAGATCGCGTCGTAGCGGCGCTCGCTGGCCGCGCGATCGTCGGCGTGGGCGGCGAACGTGAAGTAGATCGAGCAGCCCTCGGAGTAGGCGTGGGAGAAGTGCGCCATCACCACCGCGTGGCGGCCGATCGCGGCGCGCACCGAGTGGTAGAGGTCGAGCAACTGGGTCCAGCTCGACGCCACCTCCATCGTGTCGACGAAGGCGCCGTCGCGGAACACCGGCGACATCTTGTAGCTGACCGCGTAGCGCCGCGCGTACCAGGCGCGGCCGGGCTCCTCGCCGAGATCGCGGGCGCCGGCGCGCTCCAGCTCGGCGAAGGTCAGCGCCGCCTCGACCTCGGTGCGCAGCCGCGCGCCCTCGAGCCCGATGATCAGCTTGCAGCCCTTGCGCGCGATCTTCTCGGCGACGGCGCCGACCACGCTGTTGACCAGGCGCGGTCGATCGAGCAGCGCCGCGAACGCGTCCTGGCGCGCGCCGCGCTTGCGCCGCCGCGCGAAGCCCATGAGCCGCGCCAGCGGACCGTCGTCGTCATCGGTCACGGGCGGCCCCGGGATGATCGGCAGCGCGCCCTCGCCCGGCAGCGGCGACGGCGCGTGGCTGTGGTGGTGCGCGGTCGCGGCCGGGTCGTCGTGGTGGCTGCCGAAGCTGTTCACGAACGTGTCGAGCTCGTCGTACAGCCGCACCACCGACGGCCGCAGCCCGCGCTGCAGCACGCGGCGCAGCGCCTCGACCCCGGCCGCGACGTTGTCGACCTCGAAGCCGCGAAACACCCGCAGCTGCGGCGCGGGCGACAGTCGCAGGCGCGCCGACGTGATCACGCCGAGCGTGCCCTCGCTGCCGAGGATGAGCTGGGTCCAGTCGGGGCCGCCGAGGGCGCGGCGCGGCCCGTCGGTGTCGATGATCTCGCCGGCGCCGGTCACCACCGTCAGCCCGGCGACGCGATCCTCGACCTTGCCGTACTTGGTCGACAGCTGCCCGGCGGCGCGGGTCGCGAGCCAGCCGCCCACCGTCGAGCAGTAGATCGACGACGGGAAGTTGCCGAAGGTGAAGCCGCGCCGCGCCAGCTCGCGCTCGAAGCGCTCGCCCGACAGCCCGGCCTCGACGTCGCACACCTGATCGTCGACGCGGACCGCGCGCAGCGCCGCCATCCGCTTGGTGTCGATCGTGATGCCGCCGAACCGCGGCACCACGCCGCCGCACACGCCCGAGCCGCCGCCGTACGGGATGATCGGTACGCCGAGTCCGCGCGCGGCGCGGACGATCGCCGCGACCTCGCGGGCGGTCTCGGGCCACACCACCGCGGTCGGCAACAGCGGCGCCGCGCCGTCGCGCCGCGCCAGCAACAGCCGCGGCCACATGTCGCGCGCGTAGGTGTCGAGATCGACCGCGCGCAGCGACACCCGCCGCGGGCCGACGATGGCCTCGAGCTCTCGGCGGACGCGATCGGCGTCGGCAGCCACGGGCCCACCGTAGTGCGGTCCGCCGCCGCCGCGCAAGGGTCGCCCTCGATCGATCGCGGCCACGCGCAACGTCGCCGCGCAACCGCGCAGAAGCCTTGCGTCGGGTGCGGCGGCGATCGATCGTGCGCCATGACCGACCGCTTCTCCGTCGATCGCATCGCTCGCGTCGCCGTGCTCGGCGCCGGCACCATGGGCCACGGCATCGCCCACGTCGCGGCGCTGGCCGGGCTCGAGGTCCGCCTCTACGACGTCACCGCCGACGCCGCGGCGGCGGGCAGCGCCAAGATCGCCGGCAACCTCGCCAAGGGCGTCGCGCTCGGCAAGCTCGCGGCCGACGCCCGCGAGGCTGCGATCGCGCGCATCACCAGCACCGCCGAGCTGGCGGTCGCGTGCGCCGACGTCGATCTGATCGTCGAGGCGGTGCCCGAGAAGCTCGAGCTGAAGCAGCAGCTGTTCGCCGAGTGCGATCGTCACGCGCCGGCCCACGCGCTGTTCGCGTCGAACACCTCGTCCTTGCCGGTCGCGAAGATCGCGGGCGCGGTGAAGGACGGCGCGCGCGTGGTCGGCATGCACTTCTTCAACCCGGTCCACCTGATGAAGCTGGTCGAGGTGGTGCGCCACGCCGGCAGCGATCCGTCGGCGATCGCCACCGCGGTCGCGCTCGGCGCGGCCTGGGGCAAGACCGCGATCGTCGTGAAGGACAGCCCCGGCTTCGCGTCGAGTCGCCTCGGCATCGCGCTCGGCATGGAGGCGATCCGCATGGTCGAGGAGGGCGTCGCGTCGGCCGACGACGTCGACACCGCGATGAAGCTGGGCTACGGCCACCCGATGGGGCCGCTCGAGCTGACCGATCTGGTCGGGCTCGACGTCCGGCTCGGCATCGCCGAGTACCTGGCCGATGCGCTCGGCACCAGCTTCGAGCCGCCCGAGCTGTTGCGACAGAAGGTCGCGGCCGGTCAGCTCGGCAAGAAGTCGGGCGAGGGCTTCTACCGCTGGGTCGACGGCAAGCGAGTTACTTCGTCGTCGTCGTCGGGGGAGTGACCGGCGGCGGCGGCGTCCACGGCTCGCCCTTGAAGACGCTGCCCTGCTCGAGCTCGTCGAGCATCTGGTTCATGCGGACCCGCTTGGCGTCGTTGAGCTTCGCCGCGGCGATCCAGTTGAGGTACTCGTGCTGCTGGTACTGCGGCCGGGCGCGGTAGGCGTCGGTCAGCGTGCGTGCGGCCAGCGCCGACTTCACGAAGCCGGGCATCTGCGGCGGCGGGAGGCCCTGGCCGGGCTTGGTCGGCTTGTTCATGGTCGCATGAGGTAGCACGAGTCGCCCCTCGTGCCCGCGGTCACAGGCCTGGAATTCCGCGAGCGTGACCGTGCGGCGCAGGGTGTGGTGTGAACGAGCGCTGACAGCGACGGGCGCGACCGCGTCTGCGGCCGCGCGTGACTGCGTTGCCATCGCGCCGCGGTGTTCACGCGCGGTGGCATATCCGCTGCACAGGCGACCGCCACCCGCAGACTTCATCCCCGGGCAGAAAGCTACGACCCGCCATGCGACTCCCCACTCTTCTCGCCTATTCATCCGCCACGATCCTCCTCTCCCTCGCGGCCTGCGGCGACAGCGGCAGCCGCGACGACGCGACCTTCGCCAAGGCCACCGAGGCCCAGCGCCAGCGCGCGGTGATGGCCGCGTCGGGCACCGACGCCGCGATCGCGTATCTGATCGCGAGCACGTTCACCGCGCCCGGCGAGCGGTCGTGCCCGACGGTGTCGACCTCCGGCTCGACGGTCACCGCGACCTTCAACTGCACCGACGACAGCGGCAGCCGGGTCGACGGCGTGATCGAGGCGACCAACCTCGCGCCGATCTTCGGCCCGGGCGGCGGCGACTTCGATCCGACCAAGGATCAGGTCGTCGAGCTCGAGGGCTACCGGGTCCACGCGCCCGAGGCCAACCGCGCGCTGGCGTTCGACGGCGCGATCACGATCCATCCCGACAGTGGCATGGACGTCGCGCTCGACGCGACGCTGCTCGGCGCCGCCGTCTACACCGACGCGACCTTCGACCGCTCGGCCGATCTGACGTTCGCCGCGGCGGGCTCGTTCGTCGACCTCGACGGGCTCGGCCGCGCCGACATCGCGGGCTCGTGGAACCTGACCGACGACGCGCCCGCGGGCATGCTCGAGCTCGTGGGCGCCGACACCCTGCGCGCCGACATCGCCGCGATGGTCGACGGCTGCGTGCCGCTCACGATCGACGGCGCCGCCGCGGGCGAGCTGTGCCTGCAGACCGCCGACGAGGAGTGATCGTCAGCCGTCGATCAGCACCACGAGATCGCTCGCGGCGGCGGTGGCGAGGGTGGCGACGAAGTCGGCGATCGGCTGCACCGCAGGATCGGCCGGCGCGGCGATCACCGCGGCGGCGAGGCGGCGGGCGCGCTCGGCGGGATCGCGGAGCAGGTCGAGCTCGAGATCGTGATCGAGCACGCCGAGGAACAGCGCCGCCATCATGCTGTGGGTCGGCTCGAGGTGGCCGACGTGGAACAACAGGTGGACCAGCTGATCGGAGCTGACCTCGCGGGCGTCGTCGCCATCGCCCCAGCGCACGCCGTAGGGCACGCGGCTCTCGAAGAACGTGTCGTCCTCGGCCCGCAGCGCCGCGGCCTGGGCGCCGTCCCACCCGAAATCGTCGAGGGCGCGGGTCAGGAGCTGGCCGGCGGTGGTCTCGATCGTGCGCGGCAGCCGCGCCATCAGCCACGCCTCGGCGGCGTCGGGGATCGGGTACGGGATCGATCGGTAGCAGCCGAAGCCACCCGCGCCGCGATCGGCGGGGCAGGTCGCGCAGCCCGCGCGCTCGGCGTCGAGCGGCACCGACTCGTCGTAGAGCGTCTGGATCGTGACCTGGCGATCGGTCGTGCCCTCGGGGGTCTCGACCGCGATCGTCAGCGCGATCTCCGACGGCGGTCGCGGATCGCCGCCGCGCCGTACCATCGCGAGCACCGCGTCGGCGCGCGATCGCGACTTGCACAGCTCGACCAGACGCTCGACGCCGAGCCGTTGCTTGGCGCCGCAGTCGCGGTGAAGGACGTAGTCGATGCCCATCGCGAGGACGATACGCGATACCATCGCCCGGCATGCTTCGCTGGTCCGCCCTGATCGCCGTGACCTTGGCGGTGACGATCCCCGCCGCCCCGCTCCTCGCGCAACCGGCCGGCAAGCCGGCGGCGCCGATCGATCCGAAGAAGGTCGCGAAGGAGTACGTCGATGCGGGCGTCGCGGCGCAGACCGCGGGCGACTACGACACCGCGCTGACGTTCTTCGGCAAGGCCTACGAGCTGGTGCCGCATCCGGTGCTGCTGTTCAACATGGCGCAGGCCAATCGCCTCGCCGGTCGGCTCGACGTCGCGCTCGCGCTGTACCGCCAGTACGTCGCCGCCGAGCCGAAAGGCGCGCAGGTGAAGACCGCGCGTGAGTTCATCACCGCGATCACCGTGCAGCTCGAGGCCGCGGCGGCGCGCGCGGCCGAGGCGGCGAAGCGCGCGCAGGACGAGGCGGCGGCGGCGGCAGCCGCGACGGCGGCACGTGAGGCCGAGGCCGCGGCGGCAGCGCAGGTGGCAGCGGACGCGGCGGCGGCGGAGCAGGCGCGAGTGGCGGCGGCGGCAGCGGCCGAGGCGGCGCGGCGGCGCGACGAGGAAGCGCGGGGGCGACGCGGTCGTGGCACGCGGATCGCGGGGCTGGTGACCGCGGGGGTCGGGGTCGCGAGCCTCGGCGTCGGCGTCTTCTACGGCCTGCGCGCGCGGACGCTGTCCGACCAGCTGTCGACGCCCGGGACGGTCTACGATCCCGACGACGACGCGGCGGGCAAGGCGGCCGAGACCCGGATGATCATCGCGACCGCGGCGGGTGGCGCGCTGCTGATCGGCGGCGTCGTGATCCATCTGATCGGCCGCAAGCAGGACCGCGCCGCCGAGGCGCCGCGCGCCGCGCTGGTGCCGGTGATCGTGCGCGGCGGCGGCGCGATCGTCGCCGAGGGGCGCTGGTGATGCGCGCGATCGGCTTGCTCGGGCTCGGCGCGATCGTCGCTTGTTACGATCCGACGTACCGCGATCTGGCGTGCGGCGCGAACGGCGAGTGCCCCGAGGGCACGTCGTGCCTCGCCAACGTCTGCGTCTCCGACCCGGTCGACGCCAGCGATCCCGACGCCAGCGATCCCGACGCCCGCATCGACGCGCCGTTCGACACCGCGCAGCCCGACGCGCGCGTCGACGCCGCGCCGCCCGACGCCCGCACCGACGCGGCGACCGATGCCGCGATCGACGCGGTGGCGCCGTGCCCGGTCAGTTCGGTGACCTCGCCGACCGATCCGACGCGGTGCTTCGTCTTGGTGTCGACGCCGCGGACCTGGGCCGACGCGCGCGCGTTCTGCATTGGCCTCGGCGGCCGTCTCGCCGACGTCCGCAACAGCACCGAGAACCAGGCCCTGATCCCGCTGGTCGGGACCAACCCGTCGACCTGGCTCGGCGGCAGCGACGCCGTGACCGAGGGCAGCTGGGTGTGGACCGACGGCGTGCCGTTCTCGTTCAACGCCTGGGGCGAGAACCAACCCAGCAACGTGCTGGGCGAGAACTGCTTGCGTTACGTCGGCCCGGGCGTGGTGGGCTACGGCCCCAGCGACTGGAGCGATCAGCCATGCGAGCCCGCGTTCGTGAGCATCTGCGTGCGGGCGCCATGATCGCCCGCCGCGCGATCGCGCTGCTCGTGGTGGTCGGGTGCGACGGCGGCTCGGCGAGCGACGGCGACGGCGGCACCGCGATCGACGCGCCCGCGGGATCGATCGACGCGCCCGCGGCGAGCGGCGGCTGCGGCGCCAGCGGCGCAGCGACCGGCGTCGTGAACGGCACGATCGTCGTCGGGGGCGTCCCGCGCACCTACGTCCGCGTCGTGCCCGCGAGCTACGACGCGTCGCGCGCGTACCCGCTGATCCTCGCGTGGCACGGCCGCACGGGCAGCGCGGGCGGCGCGCGCCAGTACTTTCGTCTCGAGGCCCAGACCGGCGACGCCGCGATCATCGTCTATCCGCAGGGGCTGTCGGTCTCCGCCGATCCCAACGACACCGGCTGGGAGCTGACCGCCGATGGCCGCGACGTCGCGCTCTACGACGCGCTCACCGCCGACACCACCGCGGCGTACTGCATCGGCCGCACGTACAGCATCGGCCACAGCTTCGGCGGCTACATGAGCAACGCGCTCGCGTGCTTTCGCGGCGGCGCCGGGCCGGGTCAGGTCCGCGCGATCGCGCCGATCGCGGGCGGCGGACCGTTCGGCGCGTGCAGCGGCGGCCCGGTCTCGGCGGTCGTCATCCACGGCCGCACCGACGGCGTCGTGGCGTTCGCGCAAGGCGAAGCGTCGCGCACCGCGTGGCGCACCGCCGCGGGTTGCGACGCCACCGAGGCCGCGGTCGCGCCGTCGCCGTGCGTCGAGTACGCCGGCTGCGATGGCGGGCTGATCGTCCGCTGGTGCGCCCACGGCGAGACCGCGGGCAACGGCCACGGCTGGCCCACGTTCGCGCCGATCGCCGCGTGGCAGCTGTTCCAGCAGTCGCCGTGATCGATCAGAACGCGTAGCCGAGCGAGACCTCGACGTCGACGACCAGCGGCGTCGCGGCGAGGAGGTCCTGGCAGTACTGCGCCGCCGCCGCGCCGATCGCATCGTCGCGATCGGTGGTGACGTCGTAGGGGCCGTAGCCGGCGGCGATGCGGGTGATGAACACCAGCGGCAAGCGCGGGTGCGGCACGCGGACGCCGAGCTCGGGCGTCGCGCGGAGCTGGCGGTTGTCGAGCATCGTGTGCTCGGGCGCGTCGCGATCGCCGTAGTGGCCGAAGCCCTTGCGGTAGCCGACCTCGGCGCCGAGGAAGACGCCGCCCGCGGGGCGCAGGTGATAGCGGTAGCCGATCGAGCCGCCGAAGGTCCACTGATGCGCTTGCACGTGATCGGCGGCGTGGTGGACGTGGATGAAGTCGGCGGCGACGCGCACCGCGTGGTGATCGCCGAGGCGGCGCTCGTAGGCGAAGACGTAGCTGCCGGCGTTGATGCGCAGGAAGCCGGCGAAGCCCATGACGCTGACGCTGGCCTGGTTGCGCGGCGGCGGCCGCTCGTCGGCGACGGCGGGGGCGGCGAGCGCGAGCAGCGAGACGAGGGCGAAGAAGATGATCCGCATGACCGCACCATGCCGATCGCGCGCGCGCGCGTCGTGACACGACCCGCCTGAGCGGTCACCCGGGGCGCCAAAGCGGTGAGGCTCCAAAGGAGCCGTGCGCTTTGTCTCCGGGAGCCGAGGCGGTTCGTCAGGGCGGCTGTCCGGTCCACCGGACGAAGGCGCGGACGAACGCCGAGCGCTCGGAGTAGCCGAGCCGCGCCGCGACGTCGTCGAGCGGCGTGTCGGCCGCGAGCAACGCGCGCGCGCGGGTGCAGCGGACCTGATCGACCAGATCGCGGTAGCGGGTGTCGGCGTCGGCGAGCTCGCGCTGCAGCGCGCGGGTGCTGCGGGCCAGGGCGCGCGCGATCACCGCGAGATCGGGGACGCCGTCGGCGAGGTCGCGCTCGATCGCGCGGCACACCTCGGCGGCGACGCCGCGGCGTCCGGCCACCAGCGCCAGCCGCGGCTCGATCAGGCGATCGAGCACCGCGAGCAAGACCGGATCGCTGGTGCGCAGCGGCCGATCGGCGTCGGCCGCGGCCAAGGTCAGGCCCGACGCGCCCGCACCGAAGGTCGGCGCCGGGACGCCGAGCAGCGTCGCGACCGCCGCGCGATCGCGGTGCGCGGCGTGGGCGAACCAGCACGCGGTCGGCGTGATCGCCGCGCCGGTCGCCTCGCGGGCGCGGTGCAGGAGCGCCGCGATCCACAGCTCGTTGCCGTGACGCGACATGCCGTCGGGCCGACCCGGCACCCGATGCTCGACGGTGATCGCGTCGGCGCCGTCGACGGTCAGCTCGACCGCGTCGTTGAACAGCCCGATCAGCCGCGGCAACTGCGCGAGGCCGCGGCGCAGGGTCGGCGCCGACAGGCAGCTCACCTGCATCACGTCCCAGGGAGCCCGCGACAGCGACAGCCCGACCCGCGCGCCGAGCAGCGGATCGCGCGCCGCGGTCGCCGCCAGCTCGTAGCACCGCGCCAGCTGATCGAGGGTGAGCTCGACCCACGGCGCCTCGGCGGCGTCGGCGGGCAGCCCGCTGGCGCGCGCGACCGCGGCGCGATCGCCGCCGCGCGATCCGACGTAGGCGAGGACCGGCCCGAGGGTGTGGGCGCGGAACCGTCGGTCAGCGCGGCTCGCCACCCGCGCTACCCGCGCACCGTCGGCAGCTCCAGCGGGGTGCGGCGCCACGCCACCAGCGCCGGCACCACCACCAGCGCGGTCGCGACGCAGGCCAGCTCGCCGATCAGGCTCGCCAGCCCGAAGCCGCGGATCGCCAGGTTCTCCGACACCAGGAGCGAGCCGTAGCCGATGATCGTCGTCAGCGAGCACACGAACACCGCGCTGCCCGACGTCCGCAAGGTCGCGATCGGATCGTGATCCTCGGTGTCGTGGCGGTGGGCGACGTTGATCGCGTAGTCGATGCCGAGCCCGAGCGTGATCGGCAGCGCGACGAAGTCCAGGAAGTTGACCTTGATGCCGAGCAGCGCGCACACCGCGACCATCACGATCGCGCCGAGCCCGGTCGCGCCGAGCACCGCGGCGGCGCGGCGGTTGGGCCCGACGACGATCACCACCATCAGGCACAGCCCGAGCGCGGCCAGCGCGGTGACTCGCAGGCCGTCGTGGCGGATCACCGTGAGGATGTCGGCGAAGATCACCGACGCACCCGACGTGGTGATCGTGCCGTCGGCGCCGAGATCGATCCGGCGCACCGCGGCGGCGAAGCGGATCATGTCGCGGCCGTTCCACTCGTCGATCGACGGATCGGGCCGCACCGCGATCAGGAGGCCGACCCGGCCGTCGACCTCGCGCAGCGGCTCGGCCAGGGCCGGCGGCAGGCCCTCGATCGTCAGCGGCCTGATCTTGTCGGCCGGCCGCAGCTTCTCCAGCTCGGCGCGGTCGTCGTCGTCGAGCGCGTCGAGCGCGTCGTCCTTGAGCAGCTCGCGGATCGCGGCGATCACGGTCTGCTTCGCCGCCTGATCTTCGTCGGTCGGCACCAGCTCGAGCACCGAGCGGACCGTGCCGATCGCGCGGGCGTGGCCGGGCTGGGCCCGGGTGAGCGCGGCGACGATCGCGGCCACCTGCGCCTTGTCATCGGCGGCGACGTAGGTGACGCCGCTGATACCGCGGCCGAAGTGATCGTCGCTGATCTTCAGCCACTTCCGTCCGAGCAGCGCCTCGTCGCCCTCGCTGCGCAGGTTGCGCAGGTCGTACTCGAATGGATCGGCGACGACGTAGCGGTAGGTCACGACGCCGCTGGCGATCGCGACCAGCGCCGCCGCGATCAGCACGCGCCCGGGGTGGCGGAAGCCGAGCAGCCGCGCCAGCAGGCTGCCGAGCACGGGCGCGCCGACGTGCTGGCGCGGCGTCGGCGCCCGCAGCAGCAGCACCGGCAGCAGGGTGTACGACGCCACCCAGCACACGATCATGCCGACCGCGCCGATCAGCGCGAAGTCGGCGAAGCCGCGGAAGCTGGTCGCGGCCAGCGAGCCGTACGCGATCGCCGCGCCGAGCGCCGCGACCAGGGTCGGCCGCAGCGTGCCCCACAGCGCGATCGCCAGCGCCTCGTCGCCGTCGTGGCGGCGGCGCTCCTCGAGGTAGCGGGCGATCAGCAGGATGCCGTAGTTGACGCCGTTGCCCGCGATGATCGCGCCGAGGAACGCGGTCGCGGCGTTGAGGTGGCCGACCGTGAGCGCGGCGGCGCCGAACGAGATCACGGTCGCCGCGCCGAGCGTGATCGTCAGGACCACCAGGAGCGTCGCCGAGCGGAAGTAGAGCGCGATCACCAGCCCGACCAGGATCGCGGTGATGAGACTCGACAACAGGATGCCGCGCTCGAGGGCGTGGTGCTCGGCGACGCCGTTGACGACGCCGCCGGTCAGGCCGATCTCGACGCCCGGGTGCGCCGCGGTCACCACCGCGCGCACGCGATCGATCTCCGCGAGCAGGCGCTCGCCGTCCTTGGCCGAGGTCTTCGAGAAGCCGGTCCGCACCACCAGCAGCTGGTGCTGGCCGTCGGCGGCGACGTAGCGCGATCGATCGATCTGCGCCTGGCCCTCGGCCTGCCGGGCCTTGAGCCGTTCGAGCCGCGCGGTCCGCGCCGCGTCGTCGTCGTCGTCGAGCTCGATGTAGAGCGGGTTGGCCTCGAGCTTGGCCTGCTCGATCTGCTCGACCAGCACCGCGTGGGCCTCCTCGAGGAGATCGAGCGGCGCCAGGAGCTCGCGGTTCGCGGCGATGTAGTCGCGCAGCGGCCGATCGTCGTCCTCGACCTGCGCCACCAAGGTCGGCGGCAGCGCCCGCAGTCGGGTCGCGAGATCGGCGGCGGCGGCGGCGCGGATCGCCGGATCGCGCGCGACCACGACCACCAGCACGGTGTCCTGGGTCCGCACCCGGGCCTCGAGGCGGCGCAGATCGCGCACCGCGGGCGCGTCGGGCGGCAGGAGATACGAGAAGTCGGCGTGCAGCGGCAGGCGGAACCCAACCAGGTACGTCGCCGCCGCGATCGCGACGACCGACACCGCGATCACCAGCGCGCTGGCGCGGCGCAGCCACCCCACGTACCGACGGGCCAGCGCCAGATCGGACACGCCTCGCCTCACCTCACCTCACCTCACGAGCGGTTGCGATCGCGCGCGGGCGCGTGGCGGCGCTCGGGGCGGCGCTGCTTGCCGTGGCGGCGCGGCGGATCGTGGCGATCGACGCGCTGCTCGAGCGCGGCCGGTGACAGCAGCCACGCGGTCCAGCGCGCCGCCGCGGGATCGGTGCGCTGCAGCGCGCCGACTCGCATCGCCAGATCGGGATCGACGGCGCGACCGTCGAGGCGCACCTCGAAGTGCAGGTGCGGTCCGGTCGCGCGGCCGGTCGAGCCGACCCGACCGATGCGGTGCGCCGACGCCACCGCGGCGCCGCGCTTGACCTCGATGCGCGACAGGTGGGCGTAGCGGGTCACGACGCCGCCGCCGTGATCGACGTAGATGACGTTGCCGTAGCCGGTCTGGCGGCCGGTGAACGCGATGACGCCCGCGCCCGCGCTGTAGACCGGCGTGCCGCGATCGGCGCTGAAGTCGGTGCCCTTGTGAAACTTCGCGTTGCGATGGATCGGATCGCGGCGCCAGCCGAAGCCCGAGCTCTCGACGCCCGGGACCGGTGACGCCGCGAGGATCGTGAGATCAGGCAGCGCCGGCACCGGGATCAGCGCGAGCGTGTCGGTCATCGTGTCGGCGGCGACGTCGCGCAGGCCGATCAGCCAGCGCGTCGACCAGCCGGTCGGATCCATCAGCGCGTCGATCGTCGGCAGGACGTGGGAGAGGCGGCGCGACGCGGCGGGCAGCTCGGCCGACCACTGCCACACCTGTTCGAACAGCGACGCGATCGAGGGCGCGGCGGGCGGCGGTGGCTCATCGGCCCGGGCCTCGACCGTCGTCGCCGAGACGGCGATCCCGATCGCGAGCACGCTCAGCATGGAGCCGGACTTCATGGACCTTCGAGTCTTCGTCGGAGCGATGGGCACGATCAACCCGAGTCGGCCAAAATCGTCCGCGCGCAACCTGCGCAAATGTGGTTGCGTATCGGCGCACGCCTGCCAAGAATGCCGCTGATGTCGACGACCCGCCGCGCCCTCGCGATCGTGATCGCGCTGATCGGCGCGGGTTGCTTCGCGGTCGCGGTGCAGGGCGGCCGGTGGTGGGTGATCGGCCGCGACGTCGACGTCGGCACGACGACGACGACCGCCTGCTTCAGCGATCCGTGCCGGGTCAGCAGCCTCGCGTGGACCGGCGGCGGCGACACCTGGATGCGGGCCGGCTTCGCGACGATGGTCGCCGGGCTGTGCGCCGCCGCGGTGCTGGTCGCGCTCGCGGGTGCGGTCGCGGCGAAGCGGACCGGACGCCTGGTCGCGGGGATGGTCCTGGTCGCGGTGACGACCGCCGCGGTCGCGGGCGCGACGTTCTACACCACGCGGCCCGAGCTGCCGGGCGCGTCGCTCGGGCGCGGCGCGATCCTGTTCGTCGCGGCGATCGTCGCCGCGATCGTCGCCGCCGCGGTCACGCTCACCGCGCGTCGGCCGTGATCGACTCGTTCCTCGCCGCGGGCGGGCTGTACCTCGGCACCTTCCTCTACGGCATCGTCGCCGGCCTGGTGCCGTTCGTCGTGCCCGCCGAGATCCTGCTGTTCGGCATCGCCGCGAAGTACACCGACTGGCGCGTGCTCGCCGCGTGCGCGGTGCTGACCGCCGCCGGCCAGATGGTCGCGAAGGTCGCGCTCTACTACGGCGCCCGCGGCGCGATCGCGCGCGCGACCGGCAAGCGCAAGGCCCAGATCGATCGCGTCCACGCCCGGCTCGATCGCTGGAAGGACAAGCCGCTGGTGCTGCTGTTCATCAGCGCCACCGTCGGGCTACCGCCGTTCTACGTCATCAGCTTGCTGGCCGGCGCGCTGAAGATCCGGATGCGCGCGTTCCTCACGATCGGCATGGCCGGGCGGGTGATCCGCTTCGCGATCTGCGTCGCGTTCCCGGCGACGATCCGCTCCGTCATGTGGTGAGGTCGACGCCGTCGACGGTGCCGATCAGCGCCGACAGCTCGCGGTACCAGCGCGTCGCCGCCGCGGTGCGGCCGGGCAGGGCGCTGGTGCCCCACACCACCGACAAGGTCGTGCGCGTGGTCGCGCTGGTCTTGGTCACCTGCGCGTCCTTCACCGCGGTGCCGCATGGACCGGTCGCGTCGCACAGCGCGAGCAGACCCGCGGCGTCGATGACCTGGCCCGACGGGTTGAAGACGTAGCTGGTCGGCGTCGGGCACACGCCGATCGACAGCGGCGCGGTCGCGCGATCGAGATCGATCACGCTGATCGGCAGGCCGCTGTGGAGCGACACCAGGTTGCAGACGTCGACGACCGGGTTGAGCGCGGGGAAGCGGCCCTCGGCCTGGGCCTGCGCGAGGTACTCCGACGCCGGCTTGCCGCGGCCCGACGGCTTGTAGCCGCCGTGACGGAGCAGCCCGCGGACCGCGGTGCGCACCGCGTCGTCGACGGTGAGGCCGGGCGGCGGCGCGGCCGGCAGCGCGGGCGCGGGTAGCTCGGCGAGCGGGGCGTGGAGGCGCGTGACGAACGCGCCGACCTCGAGCAACGGATGGGACGCGACCGCGATCGTGATCGTCATGAGAGAGGCATGCTACCAACTGCCCTGCATGACCGCCGCGCGCTGGGACGCGATCATCGTCGGCAGCGGCTTCGGCGGCGCGATGGTCGCGCACCGCCTGCTCGCGGCCGGCGCGCGGGTCCTGATGATCGAGCGCGGCGACTGGGTCGAGCGCGGCCCGGCGGCGTGGGAGCCGGCGGCGTCGCTCGAGCTGACCCGCCACTACGATCGCGAGATCCCGTACCGCTGCGTCGCCGGCGGCTACGGCGGCGAGATCGCCGGCTACGCCTGCGTCGGCGGCCCGTCGGTGTTCTACGGCTGCGTGTCGTTCCGCTTCCGCGAGCGCGACTTCACCGGCGACCCCGACGTCGTCGCCGACTCGGGCGCGCAGTGGCCGTTCGGCTACGACGAGCTCGAGCCGTACTACGGCGAGGCCGAGGGCCTGCTGTCGATCGCCGGCGACGATGCCGGCGATCCGACCGCGCCGCGCCGCTCGACGCCGTACCCCCAGGCGCCGGCGCCGCTCGCGCCGATCTCGCAGCGCATCGCCGCCGCCGCCCGGGCCGCCGGGGCGTCGCCGTTCGCGCTGCCGCTGGCGATCAACCACGGCACCGGCCCGCGGCCGGCCGGGCTGTCCGGAAACCGGACGGCCTGTGTCGCGTGCCGGACCTGCGACACCTTCGGCTGCGCCATCGAGGCCAAGAACGACGTCGCGACCATGATGATCGCGCCGATGGTGGCGCGCGGCCTGACCCTGTGGCCGAAGACCGTCGTCACCCGCATCGTCACCGCCGGCGATCGCGCGGTCGGCCTCGAGGTCTGCCGCCGCGACGACGGCGCGATCGAGCGGGTCGCCGCCGATCAGATCATCCTCGCCGCCGGCGCCCTCGGCACGCCGCACCTGCTGCTCGCGTCGGAGCTGGAGGCGCGCTCGCCCGCGCCGGCCGCGGTCGGTCGCTACCTCACGCGGCACGCCAACGCGATGGTGTTCGGCTTCTACCCGCGCCGCCCCGATCGCGAGCGGGTGTTCCACAAGCAGCTCGCGATCCACGACTGGTACTTCGGCGCCGATGGCAAGGACGCCGTCGGGCTCGGCAAGCTCGGCGGCGTGCAGCAGGTGATGACGCCGCCGCGCCAGCTGGTGCGCGCGCATCTGCCGCCGGTGGTGCGCGGCCCGATCGGCGCGCTCACCGAGCAGCTCACCGGCCTCCTGTGCATCGCCGAGGATCAGCCGCAGCGCGGCAACGGCGTCACCGTCGATCGCGATCGCCGCGATCGCTTCGGCCTGCCGCAGCTGGTGATCGAGCATCGCTACAGCGCGCGCGATCGCCGCGCCGTCGGCGTGCTGGTGCGCCGCGCCAAGCGGGTGCTGCGCGGCAGCGGCGCGTGGTTCTTCCACACCCACGGCATCAAGACCTTCTCCCATGTGCTCGGCACCGTGCGCATGGGCCGCGACGCCGCGACCGCGCCCGTCGACGCGGCCGGACGGTTCCGCGGCGTCGGCGGCCTGTGGATCGCCGACGGCAGCGCGCTGCCGCTGTCGGCCGGCGTCAACCCCAGCCTGACGATCGCGGCGACCGCGCTGCGCACCGCCGACTTCGTGACCGGCGCGCGGCGCGCGGAGGACGCGTGAAGATCGTCCTGCTCGGCGCCGGTCGGGTCGCGCGGCGCCACGGCACCCTGCTGCGCAAGCTCGGCGGCGCCGAGGTCTGGATCGCGTCGCGCGATCGCGCCCGCGCCGAGGCGATGCGCGCGGCGGTGAAGGCGGCGGGCGTGTTCGCCAGCTACGACGACGCCTACGCCAGCGACGCCGACGTCGTCGCGATCCTGACGCCGCCGCACCTGCACAAGCCGCAGGCCCTCGCGGCGCTCGCGAGCGGCAAGCACATCGTCCTCGAGAAGCCGCCGTTGCCGCGGGCCGCCGACTTCGACGAGGTCGCCGCCGCCGCGCGCGCCGTGGACCGCCGGGTCTTCGTCGCCGAGAACTACTTCTACAAGCCGGTCCTGGCCCGGCTGCGCGCGCTGCTCGCCGATCGGGTCGTCGGCGATCCGCTGTTCATCCACGTCAACGCGATCAAGCGTCAGCGCATCGCGGAGGACGACTGGCGCGCCGATCCGACCCGCGCCCTCGGCGGCGCGCTGTACGAGGGTGGCATCCACTGGATCGACTTCATGGCCAACCTCGGCCTCGAGGTCGAGCGGGTCCGCGGCTTCGCGCCGCGCCCGCAGCCCGGCCAGCCCGAGACCAGCATGATGGTCGGCTTCGACTACCGCGAGGGCGCGGTCGGCATGCTGTCGTACTCGTGGGAGGTGCCGTCGACGTTCCACGGCGTCCGGCTGTCGAAGATCTACGGCCGCGGCGGCACGATCACGTTCGAGTCGAACGGGCTGTGGCTGTTCGCGCACGGCACCCGGACCCGACCGTACTTTCCCGGCGTGCGCGATCTCGCCGGCTACCGCGCGATGTGGCGCGACTTCCTCGGCGCCTGGCGCGACGGCCGCGACGCCGCCTTCACGCTCGATCGCGCGCGCCGCGATCTCGAGCTGATCGAGGCCGCCTACGCGAGCGCAGGCCTGCCACTTCCTGCTACGCCTTCGCCGTGAGCTACGTCGTCGCCACGCTGATCGGGCTCCTCGCAGGCCTCCACACCTGCACGTGGGGCATGTACAAGGACGCGCCGCACGAGGGCTTCTCGTGGCCGAAGTACTTCCGCTCGGCGATCGTCGGGTCGGTGCTGGGCGCGATCGCGCACTACTTCACGCAGTGGGATCTGGTCCACGATCCGGGCAAACGGTTCCTGTACTGGGGTCTCCTGTACTGCCTCGAGCGCGCCGCGACCGAGTTCTGGAAGTACTTCATCCGCGAGGAAGACCAGAGCAAGTACTTCATCCCGATGCAGTTCGGGATCATGGGCGTGCCGATGAAGGATCCGCGCAAGCGCATCCCGATCGGCCTCGCGGTCGCGGCGATCTGCGTCGGGCTGTTCTTCGGGCTGCGGGCGCTGAACCACCGCTATCCCGACGTGCCGACCTGGATCTTGATCCTCACCGTCGGCAGCGTGTTCGGCTGGATCTCGGCGTTCGGCGGCGCGTGGAAGGACGCGCCGATCGAGGGCTTCGAGACCTTCAAGTTCTTCCGCAGCCCGGGTGTCGCCGCGGCGTGGGCCGCGATCTGCGCGTTGTTCACCCGCGAGTGGGTGGTGCTCGCGATCGCTGCCGAGGGCTTCACCGTCGCCGGGATCGAGACCTACAAGACGTTCTTCTTCCCCAACAAGCCGCGCGGCAAGTTCGCGGGCAAGCCGATCACGCATCCGCAGTACCTGACCTTCCGCTACAAGTTCGTGCCGCTGTACGCGGGGATCTGGGTGCTGGTGTTCATCCACCTGGCGTGGGGCATCGCCCGCGGGACGCTGCCGTACCAGTGGTGACCGTCGACGACCTCGGCCTGCCGATCGGCCCGCGGATCGACGTGACGCCGGCGCGGCGGCCCGAGCGGGTCGTGCTCGACGGCCGCTACGGCCGCCTCGAGCCGCTCGATCCCGATCGCCACGCTGCCGCGCTGTTCGCGGCCGCGACCGCGCCGGGCGCCGCCGCGCGCCACCGCTACCTGTTCGCCGACGTCCCCGACGACGAGGCGACGTATCGCCGATCGCTCGACCATCAGGCCCGCACCGCCGATCCGCTGGTGTTCGCGGTGGTCGATCGCGCGACCGGCCGCGCCGAGGGCCAGCAGTCGCTGATGCGGATCACGCCCGAGCACCGCTCGATCGAGATCGGCTCGATCCTGTGGGGCCCCGCGATCGCGCGGACCCGGGTCGCGACCGAGGCCAACTTCCTGTTCGCGCGCTACGCGTTCGACACGCTCGGCTACCGCCGCTACGAGTGGAAGTGCGACGCGCTCAACGCGCCGTCGCGCCGCGCCGCGCTGCGCTTCGGCTTCCAGTTCGAGGGCGTGTTCCGCCGCCACCTGATCGTGAAGGGCCGCTCGCGAGACACCGCCTGGTACGCGATCACCGACGACGACTGGCCCCGCCTCCGCGCCGCCTACCAGCGCTGGCTCGACCCGGGCAACTTCGACGCCGACGGCGTCCAGCGATCGGCGCTGACGACCGGTTGACGGCGCGGCCGGCGACGACGACGCTGGCGCCATGGGATTCCCCGAGTACGGCGATCACGATGCGATGGGGCTGGCCGAGCTGGTGCGGACGCGCGCGGTGCATCCGCGCGACCTGGTCGCCGAGGCGATCGCGCGCATCGAGCGCGACAACCCGCGGGTGAACGCCGTCATCCACCGCATGTACGAGTCGGCCCGGCGCGAGGCCGAGCTGCCGGTCAGCGGCCCGTTCGGCGGCGTGCCGTTCCTCGCCAAGGATCTGCTGTCGATGTGGCAGGGCGAGCCGCAGGCGTCGGGCACGCGGTTCCAGGTCGGCTGGGTCGCGCCCCACGACAGCGAGCTGACGACGCGGTACCGCAAGAGCGGCGTCATCTGCGTCGGCAAGACCAACACACCCGAGCTGGGCATCCTGCCGACCACCGAGCCGGCCGCGTTCGGGCCGACCCACAACCCGTGGGACCTGACCCGATCGCCGGGCGGATCGAGCGGCGGCTCGGGCGCGGCGGTCGCCGCCGGCTTCGTGCCGATGGCGGGCGGCGGTGACGGTGGCGGATCGATCCGCATCCCGTCGTCGTGCTGCGGGCTGTTCGGGCTGAAGCCGACCCGCGGTCGCACGCCGATGGGCCCCGATCACGGCGAGGCGTGGCAGGGCTGCGCGATCGAACACGTGCTGACGCGATCGGTGCGCGACTCGGCGGCGATGCTCGACGCGATCCACGGCGCCGATCCCGGCGCGCCGTACCACGCGCCCGCGCCGAAGCGGCCGTTCCTCGACGAGGTCGGCGCCGCGCCCGGCCGCCTGACGATCGCGTTCACCACCCGCGCGCTGATCGAGGCCGAGGTCCATCCCGCGTGCGTCGCCGCCGCCGAGCGCACCGTCGCGCTGTTGCGCGAGCTCGGCCACGACGTCGTCGAGGCCCACCCCGAGCTCGACAGCGCGCAGCTCGCCAACGACTTCGTGACGATGCTGGTCGGCGAGGTCGCGGCCGAGGTGGCGCAGGCCGAGGCCCGGCTCGGCCGCAAGGTGAAGCGCGGCGATCTCGAGAAGGAGACCGCGATGCTCCATCGCATGGGCCGCGCGGTGCCCGCGGTCGACTTCGCGCTGGCGTCGCGGCGCCTGCACGCGATCGGCCGCCAGGTCGCGGGCTTCTTCGCACGCTTCGATCTGCTGCTGACGCCGACTCTGGCGCAGCCGCCGCTGGTGCTGGGCTCGCTGGCGACCCGCGGCGCCGAGGCCGCGGTGCTCGCGGTCGCCGAGCGCTTGCCGATCGCGAAGCTGCTGCGCCGCCTCGGCGGCGTCGAGCGCATCGCCGCCAAGGCGTGGAGCTTCACGCCGAACACCGCGGTGTGGAACGCGACCGGTCAGCCCGCGTGCAGCGTGCCGATGCACTGGACCGCCGAGGGCCTGCCGATCGGCGTCCAGCTGGTCGGACGGTTCGGCGACGAGGCGACGCTCTTGCGGGTCGCGTCGCAGCTCGAGCGCGCTCAGCCGTGGCGCGATCGCAAGCCGCCGACGCCGTAGCGCGCGTCGCAGGACGACCACGGACCTGTCACGTGCGCGACGCGATCCGGCTCTGCGACCCCGCGATTGGCGCGCTCGGTTACAGCCAATCGACGACGGGAAGCAAGCCGCGCGCGCGCGCGTAGAAGAGGTGTGAATCGCGACCTCCACAGCGCGTCCTCCTCCCCGATCTCCGACGGTGGCGACAGCGCGGCGGCGCCCGGCAAGCGGACTCGCACGCAAGGAATGGTGAGCGGTGCGGCGGCGCCGCAGGCCTGGACCGATCTGCTCGGCGTGCTCGGCGTGCCGCGAGCGCCCGCCTCACCCCCGGGCGACGATCCGTTCGCGATGCACCTGCTCGGGACCGCGGCCCGAGCGCCCGCGTCGGGGCCACCGATCCAGCGCAGCCAGGACCCCGGTCGCGAGGACACCAGCAGCGGCGCCTGTCTCGACCCCGAGGCGCTGCTGGCGGATCTGCTGCGCATCGCGCGCGAGGTCGCGGTGGTCCGCACCGCGATCGATCCGGCGGGCGCAGGCGGCGCGGGCGTCGCCGATCCCGCCGCGGCCACCACGACCCTGCGCGCGCTGACGCAGCAGACCGAGGTGCTGCGGCCGTGGGTCGACGGCTGCGGCGTCGCGATGTTCGCGGTGCCGCTCCGCGCGCAGTTCGACACCACCCAGGGCGCGCTGCTCGCGTGCTTCCAGCTGCTCGCGGTCTATCACGCCGATCAGACGCTGCAGGCGTGGGACGGCGCGACCGACGAGCAGCAGGCAGCGCAGCGCATCCAGTGGGAGCGCGAGGCCGGCAACGCCTACGCCCCCGCGGTCACCCAGGACTGGTGCGGCAAGTTCGTCAACGCGCAGTACCGCGCGTCGGGCATGACCGGCGCGTTCCGCATGGCCTTCAACCACGTCGACAACGTCGCCGCGTTCTTCTCCTACAACGCCGTCACGCCGACCGAGCGCTCGCCGGATCTGATCCGCCCGCACGGCGCCGCGCCCGAGGCTGGGATCGATCTGCGCGGCTACCACGAGGAGCGCGGGTCGTTGCGGAGCTGGGTCATCGGCGAGGCGATCGGCAACGACCTCCGCGCCGGCGACGTCGTCACGCTCGACTGGACCGACGACGGCATCGCCGATCACATCAACATCGTCGCGTCGTACACGCCGCCGACCGGCACCCAGCCCGGGGTGCTGACCACGATCGACGGCAACGCCTACGGCGCGCGCAAGCCGGGCGCGGCCCGCCCCGCGTTCGACGGCGCCGCCGACAGCGTCACCACGCACGGCGACATGACGACCAACGACGTCAGCACCAGCAGCTACCAGACCACCGCCACGCCGGGCACGCTCGATCGCAGCGGCATGATCCCGCAGGCCAACCAGGACCAGGGCAACGCCTGGCTCGGGGCCACGCTGTTCGGGCGCGGCCGGCCGTCGCTGGTCGACTTCGAGGGCGATCACACCTACCCCGACGCGCCGCAGGTCGCGGTCCCGGCCGCTGCGGCCGATCCGATCCAGCGCAGCGAGCACGGCGCGGTGGCGACCGTCGATCCCGCGCAGGCGTTCACCGCCGCGACCGCGGGCGGCGGCTCGGCGATCCCGTACCGCGCCGAGATGGAGCAGCGGCTCGGCGCCGACTTCGGCTCGGTGCAAGCCTACGTCGGCCGCGACCTCACCGCGCTCGGCGCCCACGCCGCGGCCCGCAGCGAGCAGGTCGCGTTCACCTCGGCGACGCCGGATCGCGAGCTGGTCGCCCACGAGCTCACCCACGTCGTGCAGAGCCGCCAGGGTCGCGCCGGCAGCGCCGCGGTCAGCGATCCCGGGGACGCCTCGGAGCACGAGGCCCGCGGCGTCGCGTCGGCGTTCGCCGGGGGCGGTGCGATCGCGATCGGCTCGGCGCCGAGCGCGGCGATCCACCGCGACGACGACGACGGCGGCACGGTGCCGACGCCGGTCTTGCCCGAGTTCAACAACCGCGGCGGCGGGCCGATCAACTTCGACACGTACAACTACATCATCGGCACCGCGACCCGGCTGCCGGCGCCGAACAACGGCCAGCCCGGCACCGTGCGCGAGGCGTATCACTTCTACCTCCTGCGCTACCTGCAGCTCGAGCTGCCCGACCTGTGCACCGAGTTCGGCGCGATCCCCGCCGAGACCGTGGACTCGGGCCCGGCGGGTCGCGCGCTGCGGGCCACCGCCGTCGAGGGCCTGAGTGCGCTGATCACGCTGCGCATGCGCGAGCACCTCGGCGGTCCTGATCCCGCGATCGGCCGCAACCTCGCCGAGCAGATCCGCCTCGCGCTGTTCCGCGCCAACGAGCACGCCCTCGCCGACGCGCTGCAGAACGAGACCGCGGAGCGATACGAGGCCACCCGCGATGCCAACGGCGTCGCGACCGAGACCTGGTGCAACGTGTGGGCGTACGACATGGTGACCGCGATGGGCGGCTACCTACCGCGGCAGTGGTGGACGCCCGAGGCCGAGGTGAAGTGGGCGCGCAACGAGGTGCCGGGCCCAGGCGAGGTCGTGCAGCAGCGCGCCAACGACGTCTACGACTGGATGATCCGGTGGGGCGACGAGTTCGGCTGGGGCACCGTCGACACCGCCGAGCTGGCGCAGGCCTCGGCCAACGCCGGCCGCCTCGTCATCATCCTCGCCAGCACGGGCAACGACGATCCGGGCGGCGCCGGCCCCGGCCATGTCAGCGTCGTGATGGCCGAGAGCACCGCGCTCGGCCGCGTCCGTCCCAACGCGATCGCGCCGCTGCAGTCGCAGGCCGGCGCCGAGAACTTCTCGTCGAACGCGGCCGGCGTCGACATGGGCGTGACCACCTCGATCGGTCATCGCGCGTGGTGGGAGGACTCGCTGTGGAGCGATCACGCCAACGCGGGCGTCGGGTTCTTCGTCTATCGCGGCGTTGGCCCTGCGCGCGGCGCCAACGCGATCCAGACTCCCGAGGCCACCGGGCTGGTGCTGCCGCGGCCGCTGCCGCCCGAGGAGACCACCGCGCCCGAGGCGTCGTAGCTCAGCGCTTCTTCGTCGGCGGCAGCGGCTGCGGTGGATACGCGTGGCCGCGCGGCCAGCCGCCGGCCCACGGATAGCCGGGCGGATAGCCGTGGGGCGGATGCATCGGCGCGTGCGCCATCGGCAGCGGCTGCACCGGCACCGGTCCGCTGGCCGGGATGCCGCCCATCTTGCGCGCCGCGTCCTCGTCGTCGAGCCGCAGCGCCAGCCGCGCGTAGCGCTTCACGATCCACCACGACGCCACCATCGCGAGGATCGGCACCGCGAGCAGCGCGTACGCGAGCGTCTCGTGGCCGTCCATCGCGAGCGGCGCGGTGAGGAACAGCCCGGCGTCGTAGGTGCCGTGCAGGAGCACCGCGAGCAAGAAGCCGCCGATGAGGCCGAGGCCGCGCTTGTCGAAGCGCTGCCGGGTCGCGCCCGCGCACGCGATCGTCGTCCACAGCGCGTGGCCCGGCACCGCCAGCACCGCGCGCAGGATCCAGGTCACGATCAAGCCTTGCAGCTCGACCTGGCCGAGCAGGTAGAACACGTTCTCGACCAGCGCGAAGCCGAGGCCAGCGCGGGCGCCGTACACCACCGCGTCCATGCGCTCGTCGTAGGCGCGGCGATCCCACGCGACCGCGTAGACGATCATCACCTTCATCGCCTCCTCGACCAGCGCGGCGACGATGAACGCGGTGAAGATCGCGCCCGCGTAGCTGGTCTCGGGCGGCCGATGCTCGCCGAGGCCGCCGAGCAGCGCGCCGTCGTAGATCAAGGTCGGGATCACCGACAGCCCGCCGAACAGCGCCACCCAGCGCCGCAGCCCGGCCGGTTCGGGACGTTTCCGATCGAGGCGATCGAAGTACCACATCGCCAGGAGTGCCGGCAGCGCGCCTGCTGCGGCGACGTAGATCGGTGGGACGACCACGGCGCAGTATACGAATATTCGGAAGGTTCCGATCGTCTGTGCGGTTCCGACGGGCTATACCCGGCGGGTCGCCGAGAAGGACTCGGCCAGCACGGCCTTTCTGCCGGGAGGATCCATGTTCAAGACCATCGCGCTCGCTGTCCTCGGTACCGCTCTCGTCGCGACTGCCACGCCAATCTCCTCAGCCCATGCGGGCGACGGCACCGACCTCCTGAAGTTCGCGCCCGAGAACAGCCAGATGGTGCTGGTCTTCGACTTCGCCGACTCGCGCGACTCGGCGCTCTTGCAGAAGGGCTTCCAGAAGCTCCTCGACGCCAGCGCCGACGCCAAGGCCAAGCTCGCGGAGCTCGGCCTCGATCCGATGAAGGACATCGACACCGTCATGTTCGCGGGCGGCGGCGCCAGCGAGCTGGAGATGGACAAGGTCAAGGACATCCTCATCGTCATCGAGGGTCGCCTGCCCAAGGACAAGCTCACCACGATCCCCAACATCAAGACGTCGGCCTACGGCGGCGTGACGATCTACACCAACGCCGAGACCGACGCGGCGTTCATCGGCGATCGCCTGTTCTTCGCCAAGAAGGGCAAGATGAAGGCGGCGATCGACGTCGCCCAGAACAAGGGCAAGGGCAAGGGCAAGAACGTCGCGGCGTCGAAGAAGGCCAAGGCGCTGCGCGACGCGATCGCGATCACCGACACCACCGCCGACCTGTGGGCCGCCGTGCTGGTGCCGGCCAAGAACCAGAAGTCGATGAAGGCCGATCAGGGCATGAGCGCGAAGACGGTCTCGGCCGGCTTCAACTTCACCGCGGATCTCGGCATCAAGCTGAAGATGGGCACCGACAGCGAGGCGTCGGCCGGCAAGACCGTCGGGATGATCCAGGGCCAGCTGCCGCAGGCGGTGTCGGGCCTGACCCAGTTCGGGCTGGCGAAGGCGGCGAAGTCGCTGACCGTCACCCAGGACCTGGCGTTCGTGAACATCGCGCTGACCTTGACCGAGGTGGAGCTGATGTCGCTCGTGAAGCTGGCGCAGCAGTTCGGCGGCGGCGGCGCCCCGGGCGCTGGCAACCCGTAAGAGGGCTGTCGGCCAGCCCCAACGTCTTTTTAGAGGGGCTGTCGGGCCAAGATCGCGCGGCGATCGGCCGCCGTGTCCGGCCGGTCATGTCCGGTTCTCGAACATTGTCCGAAAGCCGGACACTGGCCGGACACCCGCGCCGCCCGTGGTGCGCAGGTCCGGAATCCGGCCACCGCCCGCGTCGCGCTCGCGTCAGGCGGCGCGCCGGGCGGCCGTGCTCACGCTCATCGAGAATGGTGATCCCCCGAGATCCATTTCGAGCGCGACTCGATCGACTCGCCCGTTCGGGAGCCTTAAGGGCTCGCGAATCATGCGTCTTGTGCGCAGTGGAACGGATCCTCAGCGGATCGCGCGGGCGATCGCGGCGG
>JAYTAJ010000458.1:0-4094 GCA_043737575.1 Myxococcales bacterium
ACGCCCGGCGAGAACAACGACACCGGGGCGGTCTACGTGTTCAGCAGCCTCGGCAACGTCGTGCCCGGCCACCAGCAGGTCCTGCAGCAACACGACGTCGGCAGCCACGCGCCGTGAGTCGCGCGGCGTGGTGCGCTATCGTCGGTGCGGGCTCCGGCCCGGCCCATGGTCCGCGATCCCGATGTTCCCGACGATGACGCCGCGGTGGTGAGCGAGGTCGTCGCGCAGGCTGGCGATGTCGCGATCGATCCGCTGGCGCGCGACGTCGCGCGGGCTCAGGCCGCGGCGACGCTGTTCGGCCACACCGCCGCGGTCACGGTCGGGCGCTATCGCTTGATCGAGCGCGTCGGCAGCGGCGGCATGGGGACGGTGTGGTCGGCGCTCGATCCCGAGCTGGGCCGGCCGGTCGCGCTGAAGCTGGCGTCGTCGGGCAGCGACGCGGCGCGGGCCCGGGCCCGCACCGAGGGCCGCGCGCTCGCCAAGCTGTCGCATCCCCACGTCGTGCCGATCTACGACGTCGTCGACGCCGAGCAGGGCGTGTTCCTGGTGATGGAGCTGGTGCGGGGCGAGACCCTGCGCGGCTTCGCGGCGAGCCGGCCCGGGCCGCGCGCGATCATCGCCGCGTACCGCGAGGCCGCGCTCGGCCTCGCCGCCGCACATCAGGCCAACCTGATCCACCGCGACTTCAAGCCCGACAACGCCGTGGTCGGCGCCGATCACCGCGTGCGCGTGCTCGACTTCGGGCTCGCGCACGACGACGACGGCGACGGCGACGCCGCGATCGCTGGCACGCCGCGCTACATGGCGCCCGAGCAGCGCGCGGGCATGGTGTCGCCCGCGATCGATCAGTACGCGCTGTGCGCGTCGCTGCGCGAGGCGCTCGCCGCCGCGCCGCCGCGGTGGCTGGCGCCGATCCTCGCCCGCGGCGCCGCGGCCGAGCCGAGCGCGCGCTTCCCGTCGATGACCGCGCTCGCCGCTGCGCTCGGCCGCGATCCACGCGCGGTGTGGCGGCGCCGCGGCGTCGCCGCGCTCGCGATCGCCGCGATCGGCGTCGGCGTCGCGGTCGGCCGCGGGCCTGCGGCGGCGGCGCAGCCGTCGTGCGATGGCGGCGCCACGGTGATCGCGGCGAGCTGGGATCACGGCCGCGCCGCGCGGGTCGCGCACCTGGCGTCGCTGACCGGATCGTACGCGCCGCTGGCCCAGGCCGACCTGATCGCGCGGCTCGACGACTACGCGCGGCGCTGGCAGCTCGCGCATCGCGGCTCGTGTCAGGCCCACGTCCGCGGCGACCTCTCGACCGCGCTGTTCGATCGCCGCGTCGCGTGTCTGGCCCGCGGCCGCACCGCGCTGGCGACGGTCGGTCGCCTCGCCGACGACGTGACCGCCGACCAGCTGCCCAAGCTGATCGAGGCGGCGGCGGCGCTGCCCGCGCTGGCGCGCTGCGGCGATGACGACGCCCTCGCCGCCGCCGTGGCGCCGCCGCCGACCGCAGCGATCGATCGCGTCGCGGCGGTCGACCTCCAGCTCGCCGAGCTCGCGGTGCTTCGCGACAGCGGGCGCGTCGACGCGGCGCGCGCGCTGGCCGCCACGGCGGTCGCCGCGGCGGACGAGCTCGGCTACCAGCCGTTGCTCGCGCGCGCTTATCTCGCGCGCGGTCGGATCGCGCTGGCGGGGCTGAGCGGCGATCGCGGCGCCCCCGACTTCGCGGTCGCGACCCACGCCGCGCTGGCCGGCGGTGACGACGCCACCGCCGTCGAGGCGTTCGCGCGCCACGCGTTCGCCGCGGCGACCGGCACCGGCCCCGAGCGCACCGTCGACGGTCGCTCGCTGATCGAGCCGATCGCCGCGAGCCTCGATCGTCGCAACGCGTTCGCGGTCGGGCTGCTCGAGAGCAACCTCGGGTCGGTCGCGTTGGCGACCGGCGATCGCGCCGCCGCCCGATCGCGCTACGAGCGCGCTGCCGCGATCGCGGACCAGGTGACCGGCCCGGACTGGATCGAGCTGAGCCGCACCGCCGTGCTCGGGCAGCTCATGCTCCTCGAGGATCGCGAGGCGCGCCGGGTCGGTGGCGCCGTGCTGATCGCGCGCCTGACCACGCTGCTCGGCCGCGATCACCCGCTCACGCTGTCGCCGCGGATCGTGCTCGCGCTGCTCGAGCCCGACGACGCGTCGGTGCGGGCCGCGCTGGCGCCGCCGTGTGAGGCGCTCGCGCACCACCACGCCAGGCTCGGCGGCCTCTACGCCAGCTGCGCCTCGGATCTCGCGATGCTCGCCGCGATCGCCGGTGAGGCCGACCAGGTCCGCACCTGGGCCCGGGTCGCGATCACCGCCGGCGATCATGACGCCCGGCCGTTCTACGCCGCGCGCGGGCGAGCGTTCTTGCTGCTCGCCGATGGCAAGCCCGCCGAGGCGCTGGTCGGCTTCCGCGCGGTCCGCACCAGCTTCGCGATCGGCCCGACCTCGCCGTGGTTCGAGGTCGCCTACGCGCTCGACTCGGCGATCGCCGCAACCCTGGCCGCGATCGCCGCTGGTGACGCCGCCGCGGCCCGCGCCGAGCTCGGCATCGCCGGCGAGCTGCTCGCTCGCTCCGCGTCGTCGATGTCGCCCGCGAGCGCGGCGCGCCGCACCCGGATCGTCACCGAGCTGCGGTCACGGCACCGCTGACATCAGCGTGCCGTCATCGGTCCACACGCCATCGGCGAAGAGGTCGTCGCACGACGGCGGCGGCACACCGGTTCCGCACACGATGCTCGGCTGGTTGGCTGCGATCCGGAAGGTGTCGAGGCACTTCGCTCGACCGTCGCCCCACACCGCCTCGAAGGCGGACGGCTCGCCCGCCAGGTTGTAGTCGTTGTAGTCGTGCCAGCCGTTGGAGCCGACCCAACGGATCGGCGTCCTCGGGAGGGTGTGCGAGTAGCCATCGCCGCACACGTTGCCCGTGTACATCGCGAACAGATCGTTGCGCTCGGCCAGCGAGGTGTCGTGGGCTGGCCGGGCGGCGGCCGAGGTGTAGCCGAGCATGTGCACCTTTGCGATCAAGCTGCCGACGCACGCCATGTTGAACCAGCCGCTGGCGGCCGCCGTGGTCGGCACCGTCACGCGCTTGGTGTTCCGATCGTAGCGATCGCCGGTGAAGAAGAACGCCTCGTCGAGCGCGGCCCAGTTCCCGCCGTCGACATCGGTGGCCGCGGGCGGCTGATTGCAGAACCCGCGCTTGCTCGAGGGCGCGGCGCCCGGCGCCAGATACCGCAACCGGTAGGTCTGGACCTTGCCGTCATCGGGGAACTGCCACGGGTCGAGGTCGTTGCTCACGTGCTCGATGTAGATCCGCCACTCCGCGCCGTTGGCGTCGACCAGGCGCAGGTAGGAACCCTGGAGCTGCAAGCCGAGCAGCGGCAGCGAACCCGGGCGGTACCCGACCAGCCGGTCCCGGGCGACATCGGGCTGGTAGCGCACGCCGAGCTTCCAGAGCCCGTCGAGGACGAGCCCGGCGTTGTTGGGCAGCCCGCGCTCGTGGAGCTCGTGAAACTGGAATGCCCCCATGTTGGAGCCATTCAGGTTGCAGTCCTGGGCTTCGCATGGCAGCGGTGGGGCAAACGGGGTGACGGGATGGACCGGATCAGACTCCCGATCAGGCTCGGTACACGCGGCGATCAGCAGGATCGAAGCAACGACGAGATGGCGCATGAGACTCCACGGATGGTTCGCGGTCCATAGACTCACGTCCGCCCGTAGCGTTCCCTGCGATGTGGTGGAGGTCACATGCGTTGGTCGCGGGCCCACGCGTCGAGGGCGTCGGCGTCGATCGGCTCGCCGTCTCCGCCTGCGAGCAGGCGCTCGCGCAGCGCCAGTCGAGCGCGGTGGAGTCGGGTCCGGATCGTCGTCGGGGGCGAGCCGAAGACTTCGCCGAGCGCGGCGGCGCCGAGGTCCTCCCAGTAGTGCAGCTCGAGCAGGGTCTGCTGCTCGACCGGTAACTCACGCAGCGCCTCGCAGAGCCGGCGGTGGTTGTCGCCGCGATCGAGCCGCGTCGCCGGCGTGGTCTGCAGATCGACGATCGACGACACCTCGGGATCGAAGGCGCGCAGCCGCTGCTG
>JAYTAJ010000459.1:0-4091 GCA_043737575.1 Myxococcales bacterium
CGGCGCGCTCGACCCGGGCGTAGCCCGCGGTCGCGAGGATCCCGAGCAACAGATCGGAGTCGGCCACGTTCATCTGGCAGCCGTGGGTCTCGACGTAGACGCGAGGCCCGCCGGCGACCGCGATCGCGGGCTCGCGGCGCGCACGGATCTGGATCAGCGGCTCGGTCACGACCGTCGCTGGTACCACGCCGCCCGGGCCAGCGCTACGCGTCATCCGCGAAGGCGGGCGATCACGTCGGCGGCGACCCGACGGTCGGTCAGCAAGCTGAGGTGGCCGAGGTCGTCGTAGAGGACCTCGTCGACGCCGTCGATGCGGGCGTGCTTGGCGGCGGGGACGAGGGCATCGGACCGCGACCAGATCACGGTGAGGCGGGTGCGGGTCGGGCGCGGCGCGGCCTCGAGCCGCTGGATCAGGGTCGAGTTGGCGAACAGCTCCTTGGCCGGCGCGCCGAGGCCGATCGCGCTGACGTCGGTGCCGGCGTGGGGCGAGCCGAGCGTGACGAGGTTCGCGACCTTGCCGTCGCCGCCGAGCAGCGTGACGTAGTAGCGCGCGACCACGCCGCCCATCGAGTGGCCGATCAGGTCGACCGTGTCGGCGCCGGTCGCGGCGCGGACCTCCTCGACGTACTCGGCCAGCCGCAGCGCCGCCGAGCGGGTGCGGCCGAGCGACCAGTACTCGAAGCCGAGCACCGGGCCGAGGCCGGCGGCGCCGAGCCGCCGCGCCAGGACGAAGAAGTTGGCGCGGTTCATCGCGTAGCCGTGCAGCACGATGATCGGCCGCGGGCCGCGGCCGCCACCGCCGGGCAGCGGCAAGAAGCCGAGCGGCCGCGCGGTCGACAGCGCGACCGCGGTGCCCCACTCGCGCAGCGCGACGCGGAGCTGGTGCGGCGGCGAGGGCCGCTGCCGCCGCCACCGCGCGATCACCATGGCCGCGTGCGGCACCAGCGGGTACGCGCCGCTGGCCATGAGCAGGTCGGAGGCCAGCGCGATCACGCCGCGCACGACCAGGTGGCGCGACGAGTGCCGCCGCTGCCGGCTCAACTCGCGGTCACGCCCGCGATCGTCGCCTCGATCTCGCGGGCGTCATCGACCGCGATGCCGAGCGCGTCGCGCAGCCGCACCAGCAGCGAGCGCTCGCTGTCGGTGACGTGGCGATCGACGGCGGCCATGCGGCACGCCGCCTTGTAGATGCCGCGGCGGGCGTCGCCCGACAGCTCGGTGAGGCCATCGTCGCCGAGCTCGACCTTGGTCTGGAGAAAGCCGTGGGCGGTCTCGCGATCGGCCGCGGTCAGCTCGGCGCCGTCGATCAGACGGGTCAGGGCGCTGCGCTCGGCGTCGGCGATCACGCCATCGGCCCACGCCACCGCCGCCCAGGTGCGGATCACGGTCACGAACTGCGATTCGGCCATGGCGGGACAATACACAGTCCACCGTCGTCGCGCCTCACCACCACCTGATCGATCTTTGCGCGTCTCGGGTGGGGGGCCCCGACCCGGTCGGGGGGAGGGGCCGGCGACGGCCCCTCAAAGAGAAATCGTAAGGCCGAGGTGCTCCTGGATCAGACGCGCGACGGTCGGCCGCAGCGCCTCGCCTGATTTCGGCGCGACCCAGCCACCGTCGGCCGCGGGATCGAAGTGCCACGCGGTCGCGACCGCGGCCATCCAGATCTGGCCCGCGGCGCGGTGGCTGTTGATCACGATCTTGGTGCCGTCGCGCAGCTCGAGGCGCAGCACGCCCGCGCTGACCGACACCTCGACGTCGTCGGGATCCAGCTCGCCCAGGCGATCCTCGAGATAGGTCAGCTCGGCGAGAGCACGCGCATCGAAGCCGGTGTCGTCCACCCGCGTGTCCTAGCACTTTTCGGCTATGCTCGCGGTCCGATGCGTGAACCGAGCGACCTCGGTGACGACGACGAGGGGCCGGGCGACGTCCACGAGACGCTGCTGCCGTCGATCTCGCTGTCGGTGCTCGGGCGTGGCGACTCGGTGCCGCACCCGGCCGAGCTCGGCATCGCCACCCCGGTCCCGATCGCGGCCGGCGCCGAGGTCGCCGCCGACAGCGCCATCGCGCGCCTGCGCGGCGCTCGCCAGGGCGACGTCATCGGCGGCCGCTACATCGTCGAGGCCCAGCTCGGCCGCGGCGGCATGGGCCGCGTCCTGCGGGTCCGCCACCAGGTCCTCGGCAAGGCCTTCGCGCTCAAGCTGATCAAGACGCCGATCGCGACCGACCCGCGCATCCGCGACATGTTCTATCGCGAGGCCCGCCTGGCCTCGGCGTGCACCCACGACAACATCTGCTCGATCGTCGACTTCGGCGAGGATCCGCTGTTCGGGCTGTTCATGGTGATGGAGCTGCTCGACGGCCAGACCATGCACGCCAAGCTGCGCCAGGGCGGACGCCTCGCGCCGAAGGTCGCGTGCGACGTCGTCTGGCAAGTCGGCGAGGCGCTGCGCTACATCCACGGCCGCGCGGTGATCCACGGCGACATCAAGAGCGAGAACATCTTCCTGGTGCGCGGCGCGGCGCAGCGCCGGGTGATCAAGCTGCTCGACTTCGGGCTGTCGCGACCCGATCGCGGCAAGGCCGGCGGCGAGGTCGACGGCACCCCCGAGTACCTCGCGCCCGAGCGGATCCGCGGCGGCCCGGCGACGGTCGCGTCGGATCTGTACGCGCTCGGCATCGTGCTGTTCCAGCTCTTGACCGGGCGGCTGCCGTTCAATGGCACGCTCGACGAGGTGTTCGAGCTGCAGCTCCACGCCGCGATCCCGCCGCCGTCGAGCCTGGTCGACGAGGCCCTCGACGAGCGCGCCGACGAGATCGTCGCCAAGGCGACCGCGAAGGATCCGGCCGATCGCCACGCCGACGTCGCCGGCTTCATGTACGAGCTGCGCACGCTCATGAACATGCTCGGCATGGAGACCGCGCGCCGCCGCGCCACCGGCGAGGGCGGCCGCGAGCGCCGCGAGCTCGATCACCGCACCAAGGCCGCCTTCGAGATCTTCTCCTCGGCGCCCATCCCGATGGCCGCGGTCGACGTCTCCGGTAAGGTCCGCATCGCCAACCAGGCCTTCCTCGAGTTCCTCGGCTGCGCCGGCGACGTCGGCGGCATCGAGCTGCGCGACTCGGGCCTCCTCGAGATCTACCCGAACCTGCTGCGCGACCTGGCCGCCGCCGTGGCGCGCCGCGCGCCGATCAAGCGCGTCATCTACCTGTCCGAGGGCGGCGGCGCCACCGTCGAGGTCGCCGTGCTGATCACGCCGGCATCGGCCACGGCCGAGGTGACGGCCGGCGAGCTCCACCTCGCGCTGCACCCGCTGCGTCACGTCTGACTCGCGTTTCGCCCCACGCCGCCGCCGCGCAAGGCGCTGCGCGATCTGCCAACGACCTGCGTAGGCTTCGAGGATGTTCCGCGCTGGAGAGATCGGCGCGACTGCAACCGCTATGCGCCGGTGCCACGACACGCTCGCAGGGCGGCCCGGATGCGCTCCTCGATCGGCGCATCCGCGCCCACGTGAGTGCGCGCATGAGCCGTGGCCGCGGCTGCCTCGCCCGCCGAGAAGCCGAGCTTGCGCAGCGCGCCGCGGATCAGCGCGTCCTCGGCGCTGGCAGCGACCGCAACCGGCTCCGTTCGTGCGCATCGCGGCCTGCTCACGTCCTCGGTTGCTGCCGCCGACGACGCCGCAGGTCGCGCCTGCTCCGTCGAGATCGTGGTCGCGTCCAACGCCGCTGGCTGTGGCGTTCCCCACGCGCGGCCGTCTCCGTGCCAGAAGCGCAGTGCCCCCGGCTCACCTGTGATCGCGAGTCGGCCCGCGTGGAGTGCACGATGGTGTTGAGTACACACGATCAGGAGGTTCGACGCCGCATGCCCGCCGCCGTCCGCACGCCGAACGAGATGGTGAACATCGATCCGCTGCGTGGATCGACGACATCCGGGCACTGCACACCGCCGGTGATCGCGCCGCAAGACACGCAACCGCGTCGCCGGAGGGATCGTCCGCGACGCCCGCGTGCGCGCCGACGCGCCAGAGCCCGACGCCCCCGTGGGCGCCGACGTGCCCGAGCCCGACGCCCCCGTGGGCGCCGACGTGCCC
>JAYTAJ010000460.1:0-9363 GCA_043737575.1 Myxococcales bacterium
CCCCCCCTCACCCAACGCCCCGCCTGGCTTGCCCTCACTGCCCACGCGCACGCCACCCACCGCACGCACCTTCGCGCCTTGTTCGCCGGTGACCCCACGCGCGGTGAGCGGCTCACGGCCGAGGCGTGCGGGGTGTTCCTCGACTACTCGAAGAACCGCGTCACGGCGGAGACGATGGCCCTGCTCGGGCGGCTCGCCGAGGAGTCGGGGCTGGCCGAACGCACGGCGGCGATATTCCGCGGGGACAAGATCAACGTCACCGAGGGGCGGGCGGTGCTGCACGTCGCCTTGCGCGCGCCCAGGTCGGCGTCGATCGTTGTGGAGGGGGTCGATGTCGTCGCGGAGGTGCATGCCGTGCTCGACCGCATGGCCGACTTCGCCGACCGGGTGCGTTCGGGGGCGTGGACGGGGCACACCGGCAAGCCGATCGCGGCGGTCGTCAACATCGGCATCGGTGGCTCGGACCTCGGGCCGGTCATGGCGTATGAGGCACTGCGAAATTACACGAAACGGGACATGACCTTTCGGTTCGTCTCCAACATTGACGGCACCGATCTTGTTGAGGCGACGCGGGATTTGGACCCGGAGACGACGCTGTTTCTTGTCTGCTCGAAGACGTTCACGACGCAGGAGACGATGACGAACGCCGCGAGCGCGCGGGAGTGGCTGCTGGCGTCGTTGAAGGACACTGCGGCGGTGGCGAAGCACTTCGTCGCCGTCTCGACGAACGCCGCGGCGGTGACGAAGTTCGGCATCGACGCGGCCAACATGTTCGGCTTCTGGGACTGGGTCGGCGGCCGCTACTCGATGGCGTCGGCGATCGGGCTGTCGACGATGATCGCGATCGGCCCCGCCCACTTCCGCGCGATGCTCGACGGCTTCCACGCGATGGACGTCCACGTCCGCACCGCGCCGTCGCCGCGCAACCTGCCCGTGCTGCTCGCGCTGATCGGGATCTGGAACACCGATTTTCTCGACGCGCCGACCGTCGCGGTCTTGCCCTACGAGCAGTACCTGAAGCGGTTCCCGGCGTACCTGCAGCAGCTGACGATGGAGAGCAACGGCAAGCGCGTCACCGTCGACGGCGACCCGGTCGACTACCAGACCGGGCCGATCTACTGGGGCGAGCCCGGCACCAACGGCCAGCACTCGTTCTATCAGCTCATCCACCAGGGCACGCGGCTCGTCGCGTGCGACTTCCTCGGCTTCGCGCGCACCCACAACCCGCTCGGCGATCAGCACGATCTGTTGATGGCGAACCTGTTCGCGCAGAGCGAGGCGCTGGCGTTCGGCAAGCGCGCCGACGAGGTCGCGGCCGAGGGCGTCGCCGCGGCGCTGGTGCCGCATCGGGTGTTCGAGGGCAACCGGCCGAGCACGACGATCCTCGCCGAGCAGCTCACCCCGCACGCGCTCGGCGCGCTGGTCGCGCTGTACGAGCACATCGTGCTGGTGCAGGGGCTGATCTGGAACCTCGACTCGTTCGATCAGTGGGCGTCGAGCTCGGCAAGGCGCTGGCCAAGCGCACCGCCGCCGAGCTGGCGAGCGCCGACGAGCCCGCGCTCACCCACGACAGCTCGACCAACGCGCTGATCCGTCGCTATCGATCGATGCGCAACGCCTAGTCCGCCGAGCGCGCCGACGGCGCGATCGTCAGCAGCACGTCGACGCCGCTCGGCGGCTGGATCGCGCGCGCCGGCAGATCGTCGCCGGCTTGCCAGCGCGCGACCGCGTCGAGCTTGCCGACGCCGTCGACGAGGAAGATGACCTCGCGGGCGTGGCTCAGCCGCGCGGCGCCGAGCGAGACCCGCGCCGGCGGTGGCTTCGGCGCGTCGACCACGGCGATCGCGTCGGCGCCGTCCCAGGCGTGGCCGGGGAACAGGCTCGCGGTGTGGCCGTCCTCGCCGAGGCCGAGCAGCACCAGGTCGAAGGCGCCGACGTCGGCCAGCTCCGCGGCGTAGGCGGCTGCACCGTCGACCGGCCCGCGCTCGGCCGGGATCGGATGGATCTGCGCGCGCGGGATCGCGACGTGATCGAGCCAGGCCGCGTCGGCGGCGCGCGAGCTGCGCTCGACGTGCTCGGGCGGCAGGCACCGCTCGTCGCCGTAGTAGACGTGCCACGCCGCCCACGCCGCGGCCTCGGCGCGCAACAGCCGGTACACGCCGCGCGGCGTGCCGCCGCCCGCCAGCACGATCACGAACCGACCGCGCGCGGCGATCGCGCGGTTCGCGGCGTCGACGATCCGATCGCGCGCGATCCGATGCAGCGCGACCACGTCGGCGACGTCGTGCCAGCGCGTCGCCGTCATGCCTTCTTGATCGCGTGGCCGCCGAACTGGTTGCGCATCGCCGCCAGCAGCTTGTCGGTGAAGGAGTCGTCGTCGCGCGACCGCAGCCGCTCGAGCAGCGCCAGCGTGATCACCGGCGCCGCGACGTCGAGCTCGATCGCCTCGGCGACGGTCCAGCGACCCTCGCCCGAGTCCGACACGAACGGCGCGATGCCCGCCATCGTCGGGTTCTCGGCGAGCGCCGCCGAGGTCAGGTCGAGCAGCCACGATCGCACCACGCTGCCGTGGCGCCAGATCTCGGCGACCTGATGCAGGTCGAGCCCGAGCTCGCGCTTGTGCTGCATGATCGAGAAGCCCTCGGCGAACGCCTGCATCAGGCCGTACTCGATGCCGTTGTGGACCATCTTCGTGAAGTGGCCCGCGCCGCTGGGCCCGACCCGACCCCAGCCGCGATCCGCCGCGGGCGCGAGCGTCTCGAAGATCGGCCGATGCCGCCCGACCACCGCGTCGTCGCCGCCGATCATCAGGCTGTAGCCCTCGGCCAGCCCCCACACGCCGCCGCTGGTGCCGCAGTCGATGTAGCCGAGCCCGTGCGCCGCGACCTCGCGCGCCCGCCGCATCGTGTCCTTGTAGTTCGAGTTGCCGCCGTCGATGATCGTGTCGCCCGCCGCCAAGCGCGGCACCAGCGCCGCGATCGTGCCGTCGGTGATCGCCCCGGCCGGCACCATCATCCACAGCGTCCGCGGCGTCGGCAGCGCGATGACCAGCGCCTCGACCGACGCCGCCGTCTCCGCGCCCCTGGTCTGCACGTACGCGCGCGCCTCGGGCTTGAGGTCGAAGCCAACCACGCGATGGCCGCCGCGCACCAGCCGCTCCGTCATGTTGGCGCCCATGCGCCCCAGGCCGATCATTCCGAGCTGCATCTCGGCGTCCTAGCACGTCACCCGCGCCACACCCACGCGTCGGGCGTCCACGTCGCCCGCGTCACCCCGGCCAGCACCGGATCGAGGAACCCGCTCGCCGCCGCGGTCACCGCGTCGAGCGTGGGCCACGGCAGGTGATTCGTGCGCGCGATCTTTGCGTAGGGCCCGGCCCACGTCGGCGGTGGCGGTGGCAGGTGCGTGGGCAGCTCGTGCGTCTTGCGAAACCCGAAGGTCTGATGGAGCGCTTGACGCACGCGGGAGGCGTCGAGTGGCCGGACGGTCGCGAGCAACGCGAGGTCGGGCAGATCCTTCACCCGGGAGTTGGGACGCAGGCGCGGCAACGTGTAGGCGTGGAGCTTCTCGGCGACGTGGGTCTCGATCGGATAGATGCGAAGGGTCGGCGGCGCGATGCCAGCGAAGCCCAGCACGTCCTCGGTCGTGATCACGTCGGGCTCACCGAAGATCGGATCGCCGAACGCGACGTCGACGCCGAACCGTTGGCCGTAGATCTTGCCCGCGAGCGAGCATTCGACCCGGAACCGGAAGCCGTCGTACGGCATGCCGTCGTTCTTGATCTCGGGATGGTCGGTGTCGGGGACGATCTCGAACGTCATGAAGTCGCCCAGTTCGCGACGTCCCGCTGCCTGCAGTCGAGCATGCAGCGCGTCGGGCGAGCCGGTCAGGCGGAGATCGATGTCCTTCGTGGCGCGGGCGCGCTCGAGACGAAGCTCGAGCACCAGGCCGCCCTTGAGCGTCGCGGCGTCGCCGAGCGCACCGACCAAGCGTGCGAGGCAGCGGTCGAACACGACGAGCTGACGCCGACGGTCGAGCTCGGCGCCGCTACCGGCATCGCGGAGGCGTTGCTCGAGCGCCTTCTTGAAGGCGTCGGGCGATGCGTAGGTCCGGACCGTCATCAGGCGATGCCCCCGAACGGTGCGAGCGCGGCGACGACCTCCCCCAGCTCCCCGAGCGTGACCAGGCCTCGCCGGAGGGCCTGACGCGCTCCCTGTTGCAGGAGATCGGGCGATAGGTCGTCGCGCGCGCAGTCTTCGAGGGTACGGCGCGGACCGGTCGTGGGCACGGGACCAAACCACACGCGATCGACGCGTGCGATGTCGGCGTGGTGGAGCACGATGCCCTCGGGCACGCGAAGGCGGCGGCGGCGCCAGGCGGTCGGTAGCGTGAGATGAATCTGCGCGGGGAGGACATCGGAGAGGTCGTGCAGCGAGAGCGCAGTCTCATGGGAGACGACGCCCGCCTGCTCGGACCACAGCCACGCGGCGACCAGCTGCTCGTGATCGCCCGGAGGAAAGTGGACGAGCCGATAGATCTTTCGTTGCACGCGTTGCGCGAGGCCGCTGTTCACGTGATGCACGAGGAGCTGCGGCGAATAGCCGGCCGCGGCGGCCTGCTGGGTGGTGAACATCCCCTGCTGGCCGGAGGCCATGTCGTAGAGCTGGTCCCAGCTTGGACGCTCCTCATCGGACATGATCAAAGATTAAGCGATGCTTTAGGTTCGTGCAAGAAATTGATCCATACGCACAGGAATGTAAAGTCTCGCTTTAGTTTCGTGCGATCAGGCGGCTACTCGTGCATGGCGGGGCCGGCGGGCCAGCGCTTGACCAGGCGGCCGTTGGGGCGGCCGGGGGCCTCGAGGTAGGCGCGGCGATGCTGCATCGTGCGCAGCGGGTTGGCGTTGGCGATGAAGCGGCTCTCGCCCATCGACCACGGCTCGCGGTAGGCGCCGGCGCGGACGTCGACGGCGCGGAAGTAGGCGCGCGCGGTCTCGGCGTTCATCGCGAGGCGGACGATGCGGTTGATCGCGCCCTGAATGGCGTCGTGCGATCCGATCGGCAGCGCGCCATCGGCGGCGAGGACGGCGAACCACGCAGCGACGGTGCTGTCGGCGCCGCGCAGCTCGGCGGGCAGCTCGCGCAGCATGGCGTGGACGGTCTCGGGGAACGGCGCGATCGCGGTCGCGGTGTGGCGGCCGATGGTCTGGTACGGGCAGCGGATCTCGACGACGCGCGGCTTGTCGGGGCCGGAGCAGCCGTCGTGGTGGTAGTGCTCGCCCTGGCTCAGGCGACCGCGGCTCGAGCGGCCGCGCACGTCCTGGTGGGTCGCGTCGTCGCCGCCGACGTGCTTGCACACGACCAGGCCGCTGCGATCGATCAGCGCGAAGAAGGCCTCGCGATGCTCATCGGTGAGCAGCACCTGGTCGACGTAGTCGGCGGGCGCGGCGGTGGGGCCGTCGAGGCCTTCGATCACGACGCCGAGGCCGGTCGACGCGGCGACGCGGAGGCGCCAGGGACCGAACCCGGTCATCCGTAGTGGACCTGGATGGTCTCGATGATCGTCTTCAGCGCGGCGCGCACGACCGCCGTGTCCGGATCCCGGACGATGACGTGGCCGTCGCCCTCGTAGCTGTCGGACTTGGGCGCGCCGATCGTCGGCAGCCGGGCCTCGACGACGTGGCGGCCGACCAGCTCCTGCGCGCGATCGGCGCCCGTCACGCGGACCACGCGACCGCGGCCCGCGCCACGCAGGAACGCGCAGCCGACGGCGTACTTGCGGGTCCACGGTCCGTCGAAGGCGTCGTCGACGACCGCGCGCGCCCACGCGCGGTACATGTCGACGTCGTGGGCGAAGCTGTTCATGCGCACGATGTTGGCGCCTGGCGGCCGCGCCGCGATCTCGCCGATCGCGAGCGAGCCGTCGTCGCGGCGGAACCACTCCATGTGGGTGAAGCCGGTCTCGAGGCCGAGCGCCGACACCGCGCGGCGACCGAGCTCGTGGGCGTCGGCCAGCTCGGGCCCCGACACGTCGCGCGGCAGCACGCACACCCACTGGATCCACGGCGTCTCCATGACCTCGAGCGGCGTCGGCTCGTAGCGCGAGATCGACGTGAAGCGGACCTCGCCGCCGACGGTGATCGTCTCGAAGCTGTACTCGCTGCCGCGCAGGAACTCCTCGGCGAGAGCGGGCTCCGACGGCGACGCGTGGATCGCGATCATCGCGGCGCGCAGCTCGTCCTTCGACTTGATGCGCCAGGTCGCCTTGCACGCCATGCCCGCGGGTGGCTTCAGCACGATCGGCAGGCCGACCTCGTCGACGAACCCGACCGCGTCGTCCCAGGTCCGCAGCAGCTTGTGGCGCGCGCACGGCAGGCCGTGGCGGCGCAGCTCGTCCTTCATCCGCGCCTTGTTGCGGAACAGATCGGCGGTGTCGGGGTTGGTGCCGGCCACGCCGAGCGCGGCGCGGACCTGGGCCAGCTGGACCTGCAGCGGCTCGAGGATGCCGAGCACGCGGTGGAGCGGGCCGTGACGGCGTTGCAGCAGCTCGGCGGCCTCGATCAGCTGGCGCGAGTCGAGCCCGTCGCGCACCGTGACCAGATCGGCGAACAGGCTGGCGTCGTCACCGCGCGGCGGCTCCTGGGCGATGCCGAGGAAGCGCACGCCCGGCAGCGCGGCGGCGGCGCGAGCGAAGCGCAGGGTGGTGTCGAGCGGGAACGGAGCCACGAAGACGACGTTGCGCACGAGCCGGATGTATCACGGCTCCAGGTAGCGCTCGATCGTCCAGTCGAGCTCGTCCTGCACCAACCGCAGGATGCTGTCGAAGGTCTGACCGCCGATGCGCAGCTCACCGAGGAGGCGGTCCCGGACCGCGGTGAACAGCGCGGCGCGGATCGCGGCGAGGCGGCGGGCGACGGTGGCGCGGTGCAGGCCGTGGAGGCGGGCCAGGAAGTCGAGGCTGACGCCGTCGAGGTGGTGCTGGCGCAGGAGCGCGCGATCGGCGGCGGCGAGGTCGGCGATCGCGGCGGTGAACGCGGCGCGGAACTCGGCCGCGTAGCGGCGGCGCAACAGCGCCAGCTCGGGATCGAGCGACGGCGCGGCGAGGTCGGCGACGTCATCGTCTTCGGGGGCCAGGCCGAGGCGGCGGCGGCGCTCGACGACGGCGCGCACTGCGACCACGCGCAGCCACGCGCCGAGCGGACCGCGACCGCTGAAGCCGTCGATGCGCGGGGCGGCGCCGTCGCGCGGGCTCAACAGATCGGCGGGCAGATCGGCGAGCACGTCGTCGATCTGCGCGGCGTCGGCGCCGGTGCGGCGCAGCGGTGCCCGGAAGCCGTCGAGCAGGCGGACCAGGCGCGCGAGCGCGGCGGGGTGGCCGTGGCGCGCGTGATACGCGATCAGCAGATCGCCGACCTGCGCCGCGGTGGCGTCGTCGAGGCCGCGATCAACTCCATCACGACGTAGCGGCGGCCGCGATCGACGCCAGTCTCGAGGACGCCGACCAGGTTGGGATGCCGCACCTGCGCGAGCACCTTGGCCTCGCGCGCCAGCCGCGCGTCGAGCGCGCCGTCGGCCGCCGCGTCCGCGGGCAGCACCTTGATCGCCACCGCGCGATCGAGCGCGGGATCGCGGGCCGCGATCACGACGCCCATGCCGCCGCGCCCGAGCACGCGCTCGACGGTGAAGCGCCCGAGCTGCATCCCGGGCGCGAGGTCGAGGCCGTCGTCGGGCCGATCGGCGACGCGCTCGGGCGGCGTCGCGACCGCGGCGAGCCCGGCGACCGCCTGCCGGCACGCGGTGCACTCGGCGACGTGCTCGATCGCGCGGGTCCGCGCCGCCGCCGACAGCGACCCGGCGATCCACGCCGAGAGCTCGTCACTGTCGAGGCAGGCCGACACCACGCCGAGTCTTACGCTCGCGGTCGACCTCAGTCCACCTGTAGAATCGCCGCGTGCTCGCGCCCGCCATCCTCGACGAGGTCGCCGCCGCGTGCCCCGACCTGCCCGCGCCCGACGCGGCGTTCCTCGCCTTCGTCGGCGATCGCGGACCACGCTGGCGCGGCGATACGACTCGATCGGTCGCTGCTCCGCCTTCGATCGGCCGTAGAACGTCATCACGCCGCCGATCGGCAACGCCAGCATGAAGCCGGTCCCGAGCTTGCGCATCGCGCCGTCGGTGGTCGCCATCGCGCCGGGCCCGACCAGCCCGAGGCCCAGCAGCACCAGCCCGGCGCGGTTGTAGCGGATGCCGCGGTCGCGTTGCTCGGCGATCGCGTTGGCGACGTCGCGCTCGCCGGCGATGCGATAGAAGTCGTGCTCGTCGATCGGCGTCCGTCCCTGACGGAACGTCCTACCGTCGTAGCCGAGCGGCTCCCGGCTGGCACCGATGCCGGTGGCGTGGTTCTGAGCGCAGCCGACGACGGCTGACAGGGCGAGGGCGAGGACAGGGCGAGAGACGGACACGGGTGCCTCCAGGCGGGTTCACCGGGCCTGTGGGGACCGCGCGCCGACCGTCGCAGCGAAATCGACATCGCGTGTACCATCGCGTCGATGAAGGCCGTGTTCCTGTCGCCGAGCTACCCGCCCGAGATGCAGCAATACACGCGGGGGCTCGCCGAGGTCGGCGTCGATGTCTACGGCGTCGGCGATCAGCCGGTCAGCGCGCTGCCCGGGCCGCTCAAGGCCTACCTCGCCGACTACCTGCAGGTGCCGCGGCTGCTCGCCGAGGACGACGTGGTCGCGCGGGTGACCGCGTGGCTGCGCGGCCGCTCGGTCGATCGCGTGCTCGCCAACTGGGAGGTGCTGGTCGAGACCGCGGCGCGGCTGCGCGAGCAGTTCGGCCTGCCCGGGATGAGCGTCGACACCGTGCGCGGCTTTCGCGACAAGCAGCTGATGAAGGAGCGGTGCGCCGCGGCCGGCGTGCGGGTGCCGCGCTCGGTGCGGGCCCGGACCAACAGCGAGGTCCGCGCCGCCGCCGAGCGGCTCGGCTATCCGATGATCGTGAAGCCGATCGCGGGCGCCGGCAGCGCCGACACCTACCGCGTCGACGACGAGGCCGCGCTCACCGACGTGCTCGGGCGGATGGGTCACGTCGTCGAGTGCTCGTGCGAGGAGTTCATCAGCGGCGAGGAGTTCACGTTCGACACCGTGTGCGGCGGCGGCAAGGTGCTCTACGACAACATTTCGTGGTACCGCCCGCGCCCTCTGATCGCACGCTCGCTCGAATGGACCAGCCCGCAGACGATGGCGCTGCGCGCGCCTGACGCCCCCCACCTCGCCGGCGGACGCGCGATGGGATATGACGTGCTGAAGGCGATGAACTTCACGGATGGCTTCACGCACATGGAGTGGTATCTGAAGCCCGA
>JAYTAJ010000461.1:0-1714 GCA_043737575.1 Myxococcales bacterium
GTGCCGGTGCCGGGGCGGGTCAGATCGAGCGCCGCATCGGCGGCGACGCCAGCGCCGACCGTGCCGATCGCGCCGGTCACCGACCAGGTGGCGCTCGACGGGCCGACCACGTTGCCGAAATCGTCGCGGCGCTCGGCGTGGAGCGCGACCACGTCGTCGGTGGTGATCGCGAGGGCGGCGATCTCGGCGCCGCTGCCGTCGACGATCGCGATCGCGGTCGGCGCCGCGGCGACCACGGTCAGCGCCCCGGTCGCGGCGTCACCCGCGGTGGCGTGGTGGGCGCGGACCGCACCCGAGCCGGCGCGGCGGGCGTCGAGGACGCTGCGGGTCGCGGGGCCGTCGTCGTCGAGCGTGCCGACCGCGCCGTCGACGATCCAGGTCGCGGCGACGTCGGCGACGAAGGCGCCGCCGTGGCGCACGACCGCGTGGAGCGCGAGGGTGTCGCCGGCGACCAGCGTCCGCGCGTCGATCGCGACGCCAGCGCCGCCGGGCGCGTCCTCGATCGACAGCGGCAGGCCGATCGGCTCGGCGATCACGGTCAGGGCGTCGGTCGCGCATGCCTCGGCGCCGCCCGCGGCGGTCACGACGACGTCGTAGACGCCGACCGGCGTGCCCGCGGGGATCACGATCTCGAGGGTGCGACCGTCGCGGCGGGTCACCGACGCGATCGCGACGCCGTCGATCGCCACCGCGATCGATCCGGTCACCTCGGCGGCGCCGGCGCCGAGGTCGGCGCGCGCGTCGAGGAAGAAGTCGTGGCCGCGCACGGTCACGACGGTGTCGATCAGGGTGCTGACCTGGGCCGGCTCGACGCCGTCGACCGCGGGCGCGCCGTTGCCGCGGCCACACGCCGCCAGCACCGCGAGCGCGACGACCAGCTCACAGCGCAAGGCGATACCCTCCCGTCATCGTGTAGCCGCCGAGCCCACCGTGGGCGGCACCGTCGGCGGTGGCGTGGAGGTAGCCGAGCTCGAGCACGAGGCGGCCGGGCCCGACCCGCACCGCGGCACCACCGAACCCGCCGAGCGCGGGCCGCCGCAGCGACTCGACGACGCGGCCGGCCGACGGCGACGACAGCGTGGTGTGGCCGAGCATGGCGCCGACCGCGGCACCGACGAACAGCCCGGCCCGCGACGGCGGCAGGTCGAGCGTGACCCGAGCGAGGACCGGCACCGCGTCGATCGCGATCGCCACCGCCTCACCGCCGGTCGTCATCGCGGTGTGGCTGCTGGCGTAGTAGCCGAGCCCGACGCCGGCGCGCAGCCGCGGCCAGCCGACCCGGGTCGTGATCGCGGCGCCGATCAGCGGCGCGGCGACGCCGGCGAAGTTGGTGAGGTAGCCGCCGTGGACCGCGATCGCGAAGCGCGGCGGCGGTGGTCGCGGCGCGACGATCGCGACCGGCTCGAGCTCGATCGACGCGCGGCCGAGCAGCGTTCCACTGCGCGCGGTCACGATCGACGCGCCGCCGCGCTCGGCGGGCGCGGTCCAGATCGCGGCGACGCGATCGAAGCCGATGCGGCGGACGCCGGTGATCGCGCCGCGGTCGGCGACCAGCTCGACCGCGACGTCGGCGGGCGGGCGCTGCCCGGCGAAGCCGAGGACGACCTCGATCGCGACCGCGGCGCCAGGCGCGACGCCGCGGCGGCGGGCCGCCGCGACCGTGACCGCGGTCGGCGCCTCGCCGCGGATCGGCGCGACGCAGCGCGACGGCCCG
>JAYTAJ010000462.1:0-1714 GCA_043737575.1 Myxococcales bacterium
CCGCCGTCGCTGGTGCTGGGCGACGACGAGCTGGCGCTCGCGGTCGGGCTGCACGACGCGCTGGTGCTGGCGCATCCGGACGCCGACGGCACGCTGATCACCGACAGCATGCGGCGCCGCATCGCGGGCGCGGCGCTGGTGATGGTGTCGCAACCGCTGACGCGCGATCGGACGCGGGTGCTGGCGCGCCACGGCCTCTTGCACAACCTGCATCGGCTCGGCCGCGCCGATCTGCTGGTGTCGTGGTGGACCGGGCGCGCGCGCTTCTACGGCCAGCAACCGCCAGCGCGGCTGGTCGCGTGGCCGGGGGTGCGGCGGGTGCGCGAGGACGTGACTCGCGCGGGCTTCGAGGATCTGATGGCGTCGCCCGAGGTCGCGCCGGTCACCGCGGCGCTCTTGCGGCGGTCGCCGCTGACACAGCTCCTGGCGCCGCCGAGCAACGGTCCGCCGCTGCACTGGGAGGACGCGGTGTTCTTGCTGCGCGATCCCGAGCTGGCGCGCGCGATCGCCTACGCGACCTTGCGCCACGACGGTCGCGGCGACGACGCCCGCGGTCCGCTGGTCGGCGCGGCGCGGCTCGCGGCGGCGTTCGAGCAGATGATCGAGCGCAATCCGCCAGCGGCCGACATCCGCGCGGTCGCCGCGTTCCTGGTCCACCTCGCGGGCCTCCTGGCGCTGGGCGACGCCGAGCACGAGCCGATCGACAAGACGACGGTGCTCGCGGCGGCGCTGGGGCCGGGCGTGGCGCGGCCGCGCGGCCTCGTCACCTTCGCGGCGCTACCGACCGCGCTCGCGGCGATCGCGCCCGAGCTGGGGTGTCCGCCCGGGCTGCTCGATGAGCCGGCCTGGCGCCGTCGCTGGGACATCGATCGCGCGCAGGTCGGCGACCTGCTCGGCGATCTGGTGATCGCGAGCGTGGCCGATCGGATGACACGACATCTGACCGACTCCGACGCCACCGTCCCCGCGTGATATACACTCGCTCCTCGCGCATGGCCGTCCCGCCTCCCACCCAGCATTCCATCTCTCCCGGTGGCCCCGCGCTCGTCGACGTGGCCCGTGCCAGCGCGAGCGTGCAGGAGGTCGCCCGCGTGCTCGGCGCGCACTTCCTCGACAAGCAGGAGATCATCCGGCTGATGCTGGTGTCGGCGATCGCGGGCGAGCACATGGTGATCGTCGGCCCGCCCGGCACCGCGAAGAGCGCGATCGTCAACATGTTCGCGAAGCTGGTCGACGCCCGGTACTTCGAGTACCTCTTGACCCGCTTCACCGAGCCCAACGAGCTGTTCGGCCCGGTCGACATCGCGGCGTTCCGCGACGGTCGCTACACCCGCCGCATCGAGAACATGCTGCCGTCGGCGGAGATCGTCTTCCTCGACGAGATCTTCAAGTCGAGCTCGGCGATCTTGAACTCGCTCCTGCACGTCATCAACGAGCGCAAGTTCGCCAACGGTCCCAACGTCATCCAGGTGCCGCTGATCTCGCTGTTCGCGGCGAGCAACGAGGTGCCGAACGACGACAGCCTGGGCGCGATGTTCGATCGCTTCCTCCTGCGCGTCCTGTCCGACAACCTCGACAGCTACCACTTCGGCGAGCTGATGCAGAAGGGCATCGCCCTCGAGGTCGCGCGCATGACCGGGCGCGGCGCCGAGCTGCGGCCGATCCTGTCGGCGCGCGATCTGCGCACGCTGCAGCAGTCGTTCGATCGCTTCAT
>JAYTAJ010000463.1:0-4079 GCA_043737575.1 Myxococcales bacterium
GCTCGCCGCCGCCGCCGACTCGCCGCTGGTGTGGGTCCGCACCCCGCCGAGGTCGGCCCCGAGCGACGACTCGAACCTCGCCCGCACCTCACCCGGCAGCGGTGCGCCGCTGGCTCCCGTCGCCCGCGCCACCGCCGCGTCCGCTCCCGCCGCCACGCCGTTGTCGTCGCGGGGATCCGCCGCGCGCCGCTGGAGCAGCGACGTCACCGTCGACCGTCCAGGCGCAGGCAGGCGGCGCTCGGGAGTCTCGCTCGGCTCGAGCAGCTCCTCGGTCAGGTCGCGCAGGGTCCGATCGGTCATCCCCCCACTGTAGGGCAGCTCAGCCCGTAGCGGTGATCGTTTCCGCGTGGATCGGCCACGGCGTCGGGCGCGGACCCGCCTGCCAGTTGTCGTGGCGCCCGTCCCAGTACATCACGGGAGCGGCCCACGGATCGTGGTCGTCGAGGGTGTTGAGGTTGACCGACACGAAGTCGCCGCCGAGCTCCTCGAGGTGGCCGCGCGCGAAGCACAGCACGTGGCAGCGCTTGCAGAAGTAGCGCTGCCCGACCTCGGGGTAGCGCGAGTAGGAGGCGAGGGTGGACTCGTCGCTGAGCAGGGTGAACGCGGCGGGCTTCACGACGCCGCCGACCACGCCCAGCTTGGTGCAGATGCTGCAATTGCAGCGCATGCCCGCGTTCGGATCGACGACGGCCTCGTAGCGGACGTCGCCGCAGTGACAGCTGCCGGTGTGCTTGGTGTCCATGGCGTTTCTCCTCGTTTCGTTGTGGTGAGGCCACTCTGCCAGGGTTGTTTGACAGCCTTGTGTCAGCTATTCGCATGACGATCGCGGAGCGCAGCCGGCGCGCACGACCCACGCCGCGTCGACGGTACGCAGCCAGCCCATCGGCCCGGTCGGCACCACTACCAGCACCGCGTCGTCGGGGTAGGCGCCGAACAGTCCGGGGAAGACCGTCATCAGTTGACGCCGCGTCGCTGGTAGGGTCGGGGCATGCAAGCAGTCGCGCGCGGCGGCAGCGATGTGATGAACGGCTATCGGTTCCTCGTCGCGCACCCGCGCCTGTGGATCTGGGTGATCGCGCCCGCGGTCGTGACGCTCGTCCTCTTGGTCGCCGCGATCTGGGGCGTGGTCGCCGCCGCCGATCCGCTGGTCGACTGGGTGACGTCGTGGATGCCGGCGTCGATCGCGACGTGGGGCCGCCGCGTGGTCTGGCTCCTCGTCGTCCTCGGCCTCGGTTTCGGCGCGATCCTGATCTTCGTCGCCGTCGCCGGCATCGTCGCCGGGCCGTTCAACGAGCTCCTGTCCGAGGCCGTCGAAGAAGCGCTCACCGGCGTCGCCGGCCCGCCGTTCGCGCTCGGCCGCTTCCTCCGCGACGCCGTCGTCGGCCTCGGCCACGCCGTCCGCCGCCTGCTGCTGTTCGTCGCGTGCGCGATCCTGCTCTTCGCGATCGCGTTCATCCCGCTCATCGGCACGATCGCCGCCGCCGCCCTCGGCTTCTGGCTCGCCGCGCGCGGCGCCGCCTACGACTGTTACGACGCCGTCCTCGCGCGCCGCGGCCTCAGCTACCAGGCCAAGCAGGCGTTCCTCGCGCTCCACCGTGCGCGCACGCTCGGCCTCGGCGCCACCGTCGCCGGGCTCCTCTTCGTGCCCGGCCTCAACCTCATCGCCCTGGGCCTCGGCACCACCGGCGCCACGCTCGCGGTCCACGACCTCACCACCGCGCCGCGCGCGTGACCGTCAGCCGTCGAGCGTCCGCTCAACGCGTGAATCGGAACCCGGCGAGCGTGGACCGGCAGGTCGCCTCGGCGCGCTGATCACCGTCGGCGTGATTGCACGTCATCAGCCAGACCGCCTGCGGCGTCCTCCAGGTGTTGCCCGGCTGGTGCAGCTCGGTGATGAGCAGGATCCCCTGCGGGGCCAGCAGCTGAATCTGGCAGGCCTTGCCGAGCGGTCCGTCGATGATCGCGGTGCTCTTCAGCGTGCCCTTGATGCCGGGCGACTCCGTGCCACCGGTCATCAAGCCTTTCCCGGTCCGGGCGCACTCCGCCGGATCAGCGAATGACCCGCCCGGTATGGGCACCTTCTGCACGGTAATCGTCGTCTGGTATTCGCCGTTCACCTGATTCGTGGCAAGCACGACGTCGACCTGCGGCGAGCTCTTCTGAAGATCGGCAGTCGCGTCGTCATACCCGTCGGGCAGCGGCAGCGTGAAGTCGCGTGTCTCGATGATCCTGGCCGGTACGACCTTGTCCGCCGGGCGCTGGCCCTTGCACGACGAGACGCCCAGGGCGACGAGGATTGGAAGACAGCTGGCTCGCACGCCCCGGTTGTACCTCGGTCGCGCCGCCGTGTTACAGCAGCACCCGTGTGGAAGTTGCGCGACGCGTTCGAACGAGACGGCGTCGTCTGCGTCGCTGGCGCGATCTCGCCGGACGACGTGCGTGCGATGCGCGACTGCGTGCGAGAGCGGATCGCGTCGCTGGAGTTCGTCGAGGTGACCGGCGCGCTGCGGCCGGCGCCGGGCACCGAGCTGGCGTTGTGGGCGATCGGGCGTGAGCCCGCGCTCGCGCCGCTTCCCGCCGCGCTCGCCTCGGCGTTCGAACGCGTCTTCGGCCCGGGCGTGTGGGCGCAGGTCGCGGGCGAGCTCGGCGGCCTCGCAATGCCGAACCGACCGTGCCCCGGCACGCCCTGGAGCGTGTGCGAGGCCGCCTGGCACGTCGACGAGCCGAGCGAGCCGCGACCGGCGCTGGGTCGGGTGGTGCTCGGCTTCGCGTACCTCGATCGGGTCGAGCCCGGCGGTGGGGCCACCGTCGCGATCGCCGGCTCGCACCGCCGCCTCGCCGCGCTCGCCGACCAGCTCGCCGCGTCGGTCACCACCGACGTCGCGCTCGCCGAGCCGTGGTGCGCCGACCTGATCCACGCCGGCGGTCAACGCGAGGGCTGCGTCTCCGACCGGATCCCGCTGCGCGTCGTCGAGCTGACCGGCGAGCCCGGCGACATCGTGCTGCTGGATCCGCGCTGCCTGCACACGACCTCTGCGAACGTCTCGCCGCGCCCGCGCCTGACGATGCGGATGACCTGCATGCGCGTGTAGCGAGCCACGGACCCAGCTGCCGCGGCGGTCACGCGTACGCGATCGCGACCACCTCGACCTCGCCCGTCGGCAACTCCACCGAGTCGCCGACCCGCGCGTCGAACAGCGCCTCCGCGATCGGCGACTGCCAGCTGATCGCGCCATCGCGCGGGGCCGCCTCGATCGCACCGACGATGCGGTAGCGACGCTCGCGGCCACCCTCGTCCGCGACCGTCACCGTCGCGCCGAAGCCGACCACCTCGCGGTCGGTCGGCTCGAGCGTCTCCGCGGTCGCCAGGTGCTCCGCCAGCTCGCGGGCGCGCTGGTCCGACGGGCCCCGCTCGAGCTCGGCCCGCAGCGCGCGCAACCCCGCTGCCGTGACGATGTTCGGGACCGGGACCGGCACGCCGCGGCGCCGCACGGCCGGCTCCGGCGCGTCGTCGTCCTCGCGAGTGAAGGCCTTGCTCACCCACCGAGCCTACCCCGAGCGGTAGGCTGGCTGCCAATGTCCACCGCCAAGCGCCACGCGCCCGCTGCCGACCGCAACGCCGCACCCATCCTCGACGTGCTGCGCCGCGTCCTCCCCGCGCGCGGGCTCGTCCTCGAGATCGCGAGCGGCAGCGGCCAGCACGCCGTCCACGCCGCGCGCGCGCTGCCGGACTTGACGTGGCAGCCCAGCGACCCCGACGCCGACGCGCGCGCGAGCATCGCCGCGTGGCACGCCGAGGTCGCGCTGCCCAACCTGCGTGCGCCGCTCGCGCTCGACGTCACCCAGCCGTGGCCGATCGACATCGCCGACGCGATCGTCTGCATCAACATGGTGCACATCGCCCCGTGGGCCGCGGCCCTCGCGCTCTTCGCCGGAGCCGCGGCGCACCTGCGCGCCGATGGCGTCCTCTACCTCTACGGCCCCTACCGCTTCGAGGGCGTCACCGCGCCGTCGAACGACGCGTTCGATGCCTCGCTCCGCGCGCGCGATCCCGCGTGGGGCGTGCGCGACGTCCGCGA
>JAYTAJ010000464.1:0-1709 GCA_043737575.1 Myxococcales bacterium
ATCGACGCGTTCAAGTCGGGCGTCGAGTCGTACTACGGCGGGCTGCTCAAGATCGCGCTGCACCCCGGTGACGCGCTCGTCGGAGGCGCGCGAGCTGGCGCCGAGCTCGTGGCCGACGTCGCGAAGGCGACGACCAAGCCGTTCCTCGATCTGCTCGGCGGGCTGAAGGTGCCGCTGCTGATCGGCGCGGGTGTGGTCGCCGCGGTGGTGATCGTGCCGCGCGTGTGGCCGCAACGCACTGCCGGAAAGGCGTCGCCATGACGCGCGACGACTCCTCCATCGCCCTTGGTCCGATCCTCGCAGTCGGGGCCGGGCTCGGCACCGCGTGGCTCCTCACCCGCGATCGCGACCCGAAGCGCGCGCCGCTCGACGAAGCGATCGATCGCGTCGTGCCCGGCGTCTCACCGGTCCCGCCCATCGTCGCGAACGCCACCGCGCTCGAGCTCCCTCCCGGTCGCTGGGTCTGGCCGCTGCCGCGCTGGCAGGGACGAGTGCCCGTCATCAGCGACGGCTGGGGCTCACCGCGCGACGGCGGCGCGCGCCGCCACAAGGGCGCGGACCTCATGTACCGCCGCGGCTTCCTCGGCGATCTGATCGCGCTGTTCCCGCCGACGTCCCCGCACTCGCTCTGGCACTTCGTGCCGGACCGCACCGTGGCGCTCGCCGCGGCCGACGCGACGATCTGGTCGGCGACGCGCACGCCGCGCGGTTACAGCGTCGTCCTCTCGCACGGCAAGCCCTGGGCGACCTACTACACGCATCTCGACTCACTGTTCGTGCCCGAGACGACGCGCGGCGCTGGTGGCCACCGCGTGGTCGCCGGCCAGCCGCTCGGTATCGTCGGCGCCGATCCGACCAACCCGGCGATCCGCCACCTGCACTTCGAGATCTGGAAGGGCGGCGATCACAACGCCGCGATCGATCCCGCACCGATCTTGCGACGGCTGCCCGTCGTCGATCAGGCGACGCCGTCGACGATCAAGGTGTTCTCGTGAGTGACGGCAGCGCGCTGCCGGCGGTCGTGCTGGGCGCTGCCGTCGTCGGTGGCTTCGTGTGGCTGTCGCGGAGCAAGGAGGCCGAGGCGAGCGATCGCGAGACTGCCGCGGCGCAGCGCGCGCGGGCCGCGCTGGGTGCCGAGATCCGCCTCGCCCAGCACGAGGACTTCGAAGCCACGCGTGCGTCCGTCGAAGGGCGCCCGCCGCCGCTGCGCTCGACGCCGTACGCCAGCGCGGTGCTGCCACCGCTCGTCTCGTCGGTCCGTGGCGCCGACGGTCGGCTGTCGGTGTTCCGCTTCGATCCGATCTTCGAGCGGCTCGGCCGCGGCATTCCGGTCGCGTACCTCCGCGCGCTCGCGCAAGCCGAGAGCGGCCTCAACGCGGACGATCCGAAGGGGCTCATCAACGTCGTCGCGGTCGCCCTGGCAGACTACAACCGCCGGCACCCCGCGGCACCACCGATCCTCGCCGCACGTCTCCGCGATCCGATCGCGAGCGTGATCGTCGCCGTCGACATCCTCCGCACCATCATCACCAGCTACGCGACGAACCACCCGGGCGTCGTCAACCTCCGCGAGGACTGGGCCAACCCGCGCTTCGTCGAGCTGCTGACAAGCGGCTGGTTATGGGCAACTGCGCATAACCAGCCATATGCGAACTCCGGCGTTATGTGGTCGCGCTTGGAGTCGCCGCCGGTCGTCGACGGACGGGAAC
>JAYTAJ010000465.1:0-1708 GCA_043737575.1 Myxococcales bacterium
CATGCCCGAGCCTTTCCATGACAGCGACGACTCTGCCGCGTACACTGGCGCCGTGGTCGAGCCCGGACAGATCCTCGCTGGCAAGTTCCAGATCGAGCGCGTGCTCGGGCAGGGCGGCATGGGCATCGTCGTCGCCGCGCAGCACCTGCAGCTCGGCCAGCTGGTCGCGCTGAAGTTCCTCCTGCCCGAGGCGATGCGCAACCCCGAGACCGCCGAGCGGTTCCTGCGCGAGGCCCGCGCCACGGTGCGGTTGAAGAGCGATCACGTCGGCCGCGTGATCGACGTCGGCACGCTCGAGAACGGCGCGCCGTACATCGTCATGGAGTACCTCGAGGGCGAGGATCTCCATCAGTTCCTCGCGCACCACACCCGCTTGCCGGTCGCGCAGGCGGTCGACTACGTGCTGCAGGCGTCGGAGGCGGTCGCCGAGGCCCATTGCCTCGGGATCATCCATCGCGATCTGAAGCCGGCGAACCTGTTCCTCACCGTCCGCGCCGACGGCATGCCGTGGATCAAGGTGCTCGACTTCGGCATCTCGAAGGCGACCGGCGCCGGCGAGGACTTCTCGCTCACCCGGACCGCGACCGTGATGGGCTCGCCCGGCTACATGTCGCCCGAGCAGCTGCGCAGCGCCAAGGACGTCGACGCCCGCAGCGATGTGTGGGCGCTCGGCGTGATCCTCCACGAGCTGGTCAGCGGCGAGCCGCCGTTCTCGGGTGAGACGATCACCGAGCTGACGCTGAAGGTCGCGATGGATCCGACGCCGCCGCTCGGCGTGATCGCGCCGCCGGGCTTCGAGGCGGTGATCGCGAAGTGTCTCGCCAAGAGCCCCGACGATCGCTACGGCAGCGTCGCCGAGCTGGCCGCGGCGCTCGCGCCGTTCGGGCCGCCGGGCGCCAGCGAGCTGGCGCTGCGGATCTCGCGAGTGCAGGCGGGGCTGGCGACGAACCTGCGGCGCAGCGCGGTGGCGCAGGCGCTGGTGCCGACGACGCTCGGCGCGTCCTCTGGGCAGGCGACGGCGGGGCCGGCGCCGAGGCGGAAGATTGGGCTGGCGATCGCGGGTGCGGTCGCGGTGGCGGCGGCGATCGTGGCGGCGATCGTGTTGAGCAGCGGCGGGGGAGGCGGGGGGGCGGCGGCGCAGCCGGTTGGGTCGGGGGCGGTGAAGGAGCCGGTCACGGTTCCGGCGACGGTCACGGTTCCGGCGACGGTCACGGTTCCGGCGACGGTCACGGTTCCGGCGACGGTCACGGATACGGCAACGGTCACGGATACGGCAACGGCAACGGATACGGCGACGGTCACGGATACCGCGACGGGGTCGGGGTCCGGGTCGGGCAGCGGATCGTCGAAGCGCGGCAAGGGACGGGGCAAGGGATCGGGATCGGGCAGCGGCGACGACTCGGACTTCAGCAACTCGCGCTTCTGATCGATCGCGCGACGGGGCGGGGTGGTGGCATGCTCGCGGCATGCGAATCGCCACTGCGCTGTGCGCCGCGCTCGTCACGCTCGCGGCGGTTGGTCCGGTGTCCGGACAGCCGGGCTCGACGGTCGACGTCCAGGCCAAGACCGCCGCCGAGGCCGCGTTCCGCCAGGGCAAGGACCAGCTCGCCAAGGGCGACGTCGCCGCCGCGTGCGAGTCGTACCAGAAGAGCCAGGATCTCGATCCGCAGCTCGGCACCCAGTACAACCTCGCGCTCTGCTACGAGAA
>JAYTAJ010000466.1:0-4071 GCA_043737575.1 Myxococcales bacterium
CGCGAGAGCGGCAAGCAGCGCGACGTGATGATCGGCAAGCGCGGCTTCATCGATCGGACCTCGAACGTCCAGATCGTCGACTGGCGCAACGCGCCGGTGAGCCGTATCTACTACCGCTACGAAGAGGGCGACGACTACGAGGAAGAGTTCGCGGGCAAGGCGCTCGACGGCGTGGTCGAGGCCCGCCGCAACGTCTCCATCCACAAGGGCGCGCTGCGGCGCATCGGCGCGCCGCAGGGCACGTACATCAAGGACGCGCGCGGCAGCTGGGTCCAGGCGGTCGGCACCCTGCAGCCGGTGCTGCACGGCGGTCAGGGCAAGGCGGCGCGGCCCGTGGTCGCGACCGGCGGGCAGAAGGGCCGCCTCGGCGTGCATCACGGCGGCTCGATCCGCGCCGACAAGGGCCTGCCCGAGATCGCGGCGCTGATCGACAAGGAGCAGTTCGAGCTGATCTCGCATCCCGAGAGCGGCATCGTGCTGATCCAGGGCGGCGCCGGCTCGGGCAAGACCACGGTCGCCCTCCACCGCGTCGCGTACCTGAACTACGCCGACAGCCGACGCTTCCGCGCCAACGCGATGCTGTTCGTCGTGCCGTCGCAGGCGCTGTCGCGCTACGTCGGCGGGGTGCTGCCCGCGCTCGGCGTCAGCGGCGTGCCGGTCGTGACCTACACCGGCTGGGCGCGCAACACCCGCATCAAGCTCTTGCCGGGCACTCCGATCAAGTACAACGACGATCCGCCCGAGACGGTGTCGCGGGTGAAGAAGCACCCGCGGTTCCTCGCGGTGCTGGCGGCGCTGGTGGCGCGGCAGGTCGCGGCGATCACCGACGACCTCGCGGCGGCCCCGGGCGTGCCGAATAGCGGGGTTCTTGACGAGGTCGTCGCCGAGTGGCAGCGGCTCGGCAAGCGCGCCCCGGTGCCGCGGCTGTGGGCGCTGCTCACCTGGATCCGCAAGTCCGACGCGCTCGATCCGTCGGCGCGCATCGCGCTCGAGGGCATCGTCAAGCGCTGGCGCAAGCGCGCCGACGACGTCGTCACCGACTGGGCCGAGCTGATGACCGATCCGGTCGCGCTCGCCGACGGCTTCGCCGGCGTGCCCGACGTCAGCGCCAAGGATCTCGATCGGGTCGTGGCGTGGGTGAAGCGCCAGATCGCGGCGCCGCAGAAGGCGGTCTTCGACGACGACGGCAATCCGATCCTCACCGCCGACGGCAGCGCGATGGGCGTCGACGACGACGATCCGGCCGGCCGGGTCGACGACGAGGACGATCCGCTGTTCCTGCGCCTGTTGCAGCTGAAGCGCGGCGGCCTGTTCACGCCCGACGGCGACGAGGTCAGCTACAGCCACGTCGCGGTCGACGAGGCCCAGGATCGCAGCGCGATCGAGATCAAGGTGCTGGTCGAGGCGGTGGCGTCACCCGACGGCAACCCGGCGCACCGCAGCATCACGATCGCGGGCGACACCGCCCAGCGCCTGGTGTTCGACAACAACTTCACCGGCTGGGCCGACCTGCTGCAGCAGACCGGTCAGCCCGCGATCGTGCGGCCGCTCAAGCTGTCGTATCGCTCGACCGCCGAGGTCATGCTGCTCGCCCGCGAGGTGCTCGGCCCCGAGCTCGCGCCCGACGATCCGCTGGCGGCGCGCCCGGGCGAGCCGGTCGAGCTCCACGAGTTCGGCGATGTCGGCGAGGCCGTCGCGTTCCTGTCCGACGCGCTGCGCACGCTGATGGCGCGCGAGCCGACCGCGTCGGTCGCGGTCATCTCGCGTCACCCCGAGCAGGCCGACCTCTATTACAGCGGCCTGTCGCGCGCCGAGATCCCGGCGCTGCGGCGGGTCAAGCGCGACGAGTTCTCGTTCAAGCCCGGCATCGACGTCACCGACGTGACGCAGGTGAAGGGCCTCGAGTTCGACTACGTCGTGATGATCGAGGCCAACGCGCAGAGCTATCCCGACGCCCACTGGGCCCGGCACCTCATGCACATCGGCGTCACCCGCGCCGCCCACCAGCTGTGGCTGGTGTCGACCACCGAGCCGAGCCCGCTCATCCCGCAGGCGCTCCGCGACGGCGGCCGCATGACCGTCGGCTGACGATCAGAACCATCGATTCAGAGCTGCGATTCCGACTCGACTCCCAACCGAGATTCGGACCCTCGCGGTGCTCGTGTCCTCAGTTGATCGAGCCGGACACCGTCACGTAGCTGCCGGTGGTGCCGAGGTTCAGGTTGGTGAGGCGGAAGCCGGCGACGGCGGGCAGCGGCACCGCCGCCAAGAGCGGCGCGAAGGTCGCCAGCTCGAGCTCGATCATGATCGGCATCAGATCCTCGAGCGCCTCGTCGGACATGCCCGACAGGTCGGACACGATGTCGGCGCGGATGGTCGGCGGCGCGATGGTGAGCGACGCGATGGTCGGCACGGTCGGGTGCGGCGTGACCTTCAGCGCCATGTCGACGGTCATCGCGACGGTCGTGATCTCGTCGCCCCGTCGCGTGAGGTGGACGATCAGGTCGGGCATGGTGATGCGCATCGCGCCGTCGGCGCCCGCGGTCACGGTCGGCGGCAACAGCGCCTCGAGGGTGATCGAGTCGAAGTTGCCGAGGTCCTTCGCCAAGGTCAGGTCGAGGCCGCCCGCGGCCCAGAAGCCGGTGAGGAGCTGGTTGATCGTGTCGTCGGCGACCGCGAGCTGGAAGCCGGCGGCGCCGCGGGTCGGCGGCACCTGATCGTCGGTGTAGACGAAGGCGCGGTTGGCACCGCCGACGGTGATCGTCGAGTCGAGCGCGATCTCGGCGCCGGCCGGGTCGAAGCCGACGCCCGCGGCGCGGACCTCGACGGTGACGTCCTTGCCGAGCAGCGCCACGGTCTGCGGGCCGATGTGGACGCCCGCGATCGTCTGCTCGACCATCGGACCGACGAACTTCTCGACCGCGGTCGCGAGCACGCCCGCGATCGAGGTGTCGAGATCGAGCAGCGAGATCACCGCGCCAGGGACGCCGCTCGCCGACAGATCGAAGCCGACGAACGTCACGCTCGGCGCCAGCAGCTCGACGTCGAAGCGGCCGTTGGCCGCGGTCACCGCGATCGTGCCGCGGATGCGCGCGGTGGTCGCGCGGATCGTGATGTCGGTGTCGCCGTCGAGGCACGCCGCGGCGTAGCGCGCGTGCAGCGGGATGTAGAGATCGTGCAGCGACACGTCGAGCGCGAGGCCGTCGTCGCCGGGGACGATCGCGATGTCGGCGGTGGAGAGGTCGAGGCCGGGGCGGACGCTGACCTTGCCGTAGAGGCAGTCCTCGCTGCCGTCGGACGCGAGGCCCTTCTTCACGACCGGGTTCATCGGCATCACCAGCGCGCCGAGATCGGCGGTGGCGACCAGGTTCTCGGCGGTGGTCGCGAGGGTCGTGAACGCCTCCTTCGACAGCGCCGCCGAGATCGCGTTGTCGACCCGCGATCCCGCCGGACGGAACGTCCCGGTGACGACGCCGCGGGTGTCATCGGCGGTGCCGCCGTCGGCCGCGACCGCCTTGGTCTCGATCACGTTCGCGCCCGGGCGCAGCGCCACCAGCGCGCTCCAGCTGCCGTCGGGCGCGACGGTGGCGATCGCGCCGTTGACCTCGACCTTGGTGATCGCCGCGCCGCTCGCGCTCGGCGCCACCGTGCCCTGGACCTGGACCTGCGTGAGCCCCGCCTCCATCGTCCCGCGCGCGGGCGCGGTGACCATCAGGACCGGCGGCTCGGGCGGCGGCGTCAGCTCCGAAGTGCAAGCGACGGCCGAGACGGCGAGCGATGCGACGGCGAAGAAGTGAAGGCGCATGTGCAGCCTCCACTCAGCAACAACGACGCCAAGCCGTGGTCCAGCCTATGTGCTCGCAACGACGCCGACACGGCGCGGCGCGCCGGGGTTCGAGTCCTGGGGACGGGACCGCGGTCGCCGCCTACTCGAGTAGCCACGCAATGCGTCAAGGCACTCTTCTAGTGCGGCACCACCACCGCGTGGGCCGGCGGCGCGGTCGCGGTCGTCGCCAGCGGATCGGGCGCCATCCCGATCTCGGCCTGGCCGCGATCGACGAAGCCCTTGCG
>JAYTAJ010000467.1:0-1707 GCA_043737575.1 Myxococcales bacterium
CACGTACGACGTGCTGCTCGACGTGTCGCGCGAGAGCGTGCGCGATCTGCTGCACGAGAACGACGCCCGCGACCGCGCGGTGACCGCGAGCCGTCGCTAGAAGCTGCCGCCGATCGAGAACACCCGGGGCGCCGCACTGGCCGGGCGATCGCCGCTCGACAACAGCTTCCAGTCGATGATCTGGGCGGCGGCGCCGCCGGCGAGGACGCCGATCGTCAGGCCGAGCACGCAGCCGAAGCGAGTCGGCATGATGCTGGTCGAGTGGTTGTCGCGATCGCCGACCACCTTGCACGCCAAGGCGCCGAGCGCGAGGGGCGCCGCGACCCGCAGCGCCAGGCTCTGGCCCGCGCTGTCCCAGTGATCCTTCGACGCGTGGACGATCGGCGCGCCGATGAGGTACGTCGCGAAGCCGGCGACGCCGAGGATCTTGTTCTTGCCGGCGAGGCCGCCGAGCACGAGGCCGTCGGCGACGACGTCGCTGACCATGACCGAGGCGCGATCGCCGGTGTGGTCGGCGTGCGCGGGTGCGATGGCGGTGAAAACAACTCCGATCGCCACCAGGGCGCTTGCTCGCATCGGCGGAATCCTGCCGGGCCGCGCGCGCGCGCGCAACCGTCCGGTATCATCCCCGCGATGAGAAGTGCTCCCTTCGTGATCGCCGTCGCGCTCGCAGGCGCGATGGCCTGTGATGACACCGAGGATACCGACGGCACCCGCGGCTCGTGCGCGTCGGGCGGTGCGCTGGCGGGTTGCGCCGACAGCCTGGCCACGCCCGCGGGCGCGTGCTGGCGGCTGGTCGAGTGCGGCAGCTACCCGGTCGACTCCGCCGAGGACAACGGCCTCGACTGGGGCCGCTGCGTCTACGACCTCGAGGGCCTGCCCGCCGAGCGCGCCGACCTGATCATGGCGTGCATCGCGTCGTCGACCTGCGACGAGCTGCGCGCCCCCGGATCGCCGCACCCGTTCGATCGCCCGGCCTGCTTCGCGTTCGGAGATCGGTGATGCGCCGCCTCGGGCTCGTCGCCGCGGCGTGCAGCGCGGCGGTGGTGATCGTGTCGGTCGCGCCGGCGCGGGCGCAGTCGGCCGAGGTCGCCGGCTGGATCGAGCTGCTCGACAAGCAGCCGAGCGGCGTCGATCGGCCGACCTGGAAGGAGCAGCGCCGCGACGCCGCGAAGAAGCTCGCCGCCAGCGGCGACAAGCGCGCGGTCGCGCCGCTGATCAAGCTCGCCGACAACGAGGCGTTCGACGTGATCGGCGAGATCGCGATCACCGGGCTCGGCACGCTCGGTGACGCCAGCGCGATCCCGGTGCTCGAGCGCATCGCCGCCGACGCGTCGCGCGACCGCGGCCAGCGCGACCTCGCCAAGAAGTCCCTCGCCAAGCTCGGCGCGAAGCCGAGCGTGGCGCCGACGCCGACCCCGACGCCGACCCCGAAGCCGCTGACCCCGACGCCGACGCCCACCCCGATCATCGCGCCCGATCCGGGCGGCGAGCCCGAGCCGGTCGTGGTCGGCCGGACCCTCGGCGCCGAGGGCGATGTCTTCGGCACGCCGACCCCGTCGGTGCCGACCACGTCGCGGTGGAACGATCAGGTCCTGGCCGCGACCGAGCAGCTGACCTTCGCGGTCGGCGCCGCCAGCCTGTCCTACGACAGCGTGCGCGATCGCTACGCGTTTGCGCTCGACGCCACCAGCCACTACGCCAAGC
>JAYTAJ010000468.1:0-1706 GCA_043737575.1 Myxococcales bacterium
GCGGAGCGTGACCTTCTCGCCGTCGAAGTACTCGGCGAGCGGGATGGAGAACTTGCGGGTGACGGCGGCCAGCTCCTTCCACGCCTGCGGCGTGATCTCGCGGTGGGCGTCGAGATACCCGAGCAGCTTCGCCTTGAGCGTGGCGATCGCGGCGGCGTCGGCGAGGTAGTCGGGCTTGACCTTCACCAGGAGGCGCGCGCCCAGCAAGCGATCGACCGACGCCTTGACGATCGGCTCGGCGAGGCCGGTCGCGGCGCCGAGCTCCTTCGGGCGCGGCGGCTCGAGGCCCCAGGCGCGGAACCGGGCGAGCAGCGCGTCGTCGTCGGCGTTGACCTGCGGCCGCGGCGCTGACGGTCGGCGCACCAGGTCAGCGTGCAGCTCGAGCACGCCGCGCCGCACCAGCTCGGCGACGATCAGCTCGAAGCCGCGGCTCGGCAGCGCGGCGGGCAGGCGCTGCCGCAGCTCCTCGCGGGGCAGCTCGAGGCGCGGCGCGGCGTCGAGCAGCGCGCGGATCGTCTGCTCGAGCTGCGCGGCGGTCTCGACGTGGATCAGCTCATCGCCCGCGCGCAGGACCTCGCCGCGCGCGACCAGCTCGTCGAGGATCGCGGCCAGCTCGGCGGGGCCGAGGCCGGTCTTCTGCGCGAGCCGCGCGGGCGACGGCAGCGCGGCGGCCGCGGCGCGCAGCTCCAGCGCCACCCGATCGGCGGCGCGGGCCGACGCGAAGCGCGCGATCATCGCCGCGTGATCGGCGCGGCTCTTGGCCTTGCCGGCGTGGACACGGACGATCTCGCCGCCGCCGAGCGTGGTGCCGTGGTTCGCGAGCGCCGTGAAGCCACGCACCAGGAAGCGATCGCCGGGCAGCGCCGCGAGCGGCGTGGTGCGATCGATGCGCAGCTGCGCGAACGCCTCGCCACCCGGCGCCAGCGGCGTGGCGTCGACCAGCACCAGGGTCGCCATCACCTGGGTCGTGCCGTGATGGACCAGCACCTTCGATCGCACCGGCAGCGCGGTCGGCGCGGCGCTGACGTGACGGAGCCGGACGTCGAGGAGGTGCGACGGCGCCAGCGCGCCGGCGTGGCCGACCACGTCACCGCGCGCGACCTGATCGGTGGCGACGCCGTGCAGGTTGATCGCGACGCGCTGGCCGGCGCGCGCGGCGGTCGCGGCGGCGCCGTGGACCTGCAGGCCGCGCACCTTCGACGCCAGCGCGCGGGGATGGATCGTCAGCTCGTCGCCGACCGCGATCGCGCCGCTCGCGATCGTCCCGGTCACGACGGTGCCGAAGCCGCGCAGCGTGAAGACCCGATCGATCGGCACCCGCAACAGCCCGCCACTCGCGCGCGGCGGCAGCGCGGCGAGCGAGGCTGCGATCGCCGCGACCAGCGCGTCGAGCCCGTGCCGCGTGCGCGCCGACACCGCGAGGCGCGGCGCGCCGTCGAGGAACGTGCCCGCGACGAAGCGATCGAGCTCGTCGTCGAGCAACGCCAGCCAGTCGTCGTCGACCAGGTCGCGCTTGGTGATCGCGATCAGCCCGCGCCGCACGCCGAGCAGCGCGCAGACGTCGAGGTGCTCGCGGGTCTGTGGCATCACGCCCTCGTCGGCGGCGATCACCAGCACCACCAGATCCAGCCCGGTCGCGCCCGCCACCATCGACCGCAGGAACCGCTCGTGGCCGGGCACGTCGACCACCGCGACCCGAGCGCCGC
>JAYTAJ010000469.1:0-9298 GCA_043737575.1 Myxococcales bacterium
CTGCCGCCCGAGCTGACGACGTACGACAAGGATCCGACGTAGCCGGGCTACGCGAGCACGGTGGTGGTTTCCGGAGTTTGAAGTTGTTTCGGGTGGCGCTCGGAGCACCCGCACTGGGGCCGCGCGCAGTGGAGCGCCCATGCGAGCGACGTCGGGTTCGACCGGCGGAGGCGCTGGGCACCGAGGAATGGATGCGCGACTCTGCGTGTCCGAGCACGGCCCAGGGCGCGGTGCTACGAGTGACAGGACCCGTGGTGGATCTCCCCCGTGCTGCCCACGCCCCACGCCCAGCGCACGCACGCACGCTCGGTCAGCCGTAGTTGCAGCAGAGCGCCGCGAGGGTGTTGTCGCCGTCGACGCCGCTGAAGGCGCAGTACCAGCCGTTGGTGGCGCTCGGCCCAGCGCCATCACTCGGCATCGGCGACGGCGACGAGCGGCGGACGGTGACGCCGGAGTTGCCGCCGTAGCAGCCGCCAGAGACGACGTACTTGCCGGACGGGCAGGTGCCGAAGATGCTGACGTTGCCGCTGGTGGCGCCGACGCGGATCCAGCTGCAGCCGGAGAAGAAGGCGCGGCCAGCGGCGGTGTCGGTGTCGGTGTCGGTGTCGGTGTCGAGATCGCAGTCGACGGTCCCGTCGGCGCGGATGGTTCGGATCGAGCTGTTGGTCGGGCACCCGGTGGCGACGCGGCGCTGGATCTGGGCGGGGTCGATCGAGAGGCTGACCTCGCCGGAGCTGGCGCCGCCGAGGAGGCCGGAGCTGGGGGAGGTGGACACGCCGGTGACGTCGCCGGTCGCGACCGGGGCGGCGGTGCAGGTGGCGGTGCCGCTGGGGGCGATCGCGGAGACGAAGCTGCCGGCGGGGCAGGTCGCGGTGGTGGCGCGTTGGAACGCGGTGGCGAGGAGGCCGCCGAGGGTGTCGGCGTCGTCGGCGGCGAGGGCGTGATCGGCCTCGGCGGCGTGGTGGGCGTCGTCGGCGAGCAGGGCCTCGCCCGCGAGGCGCGCGTAGGGGACGCTGGTGAGGCCGAGGCGCGGCGAGAAGACCTCGGCGCCGATCGCGACCTCGAGGTAGAGCGCGCCGTTGCGGAACAGCGCGGGGGTGAGTGGCTCGGTCGAGCCGAGGGCGTGGTAGGCGAAGCCGTCGCGCACGGTGACGTCGGCTTGCTCGGACCATGCGGGGCTGCCGCCGTCGAGGGTGGTGTAGATCGCGAAGCGGATGGCGCGCGATCCGTCGATCGGGACGCCGGCGTCGGTCGCGAGTCGCGCGCTGAAGCTGAGGTAGGGCGATACCTGGGCCGCGGCGACGCGCGGCGCGGCGAGGGTGGTGAATGCGATGGTCAAGGTCAGGACGAGAGCTCGGGTCATGTCGGTCTCCTTGGATCAGGGCAGCGCAGGGGCGGGGCGCACGGTCTCGGTGGAACCAGCGGCGACCCCGGGCAGGCCACCGCCGATCTGGACGTCCATCACCAGCGACGACGACTCGACGTGGCCGCCGCCGACCGCGGCCTCCATCGCGTTGCCGGGCGGCGGTGGTGGTGGTGGGGCGTCGATCACGGGGTCGGGCGCGTCGATGACGACGACGCCGCCGTCGGGATCGCCCGGGATGGGGCGCGACGGGTTGCACGCGGCGACGAGGAGGAGGGCGAGGCAGCACAGCCAGGATCGAGTCATCGTCAGAACCTTCCTTGGACGACGAGGCCGACCTCGTCGCGGTGGAGCACGGGCGCGAGGTGCGCCGTGCGTCGGTCGTGGCGGCGCGTCGGACCGCCGACGAGCCACAGGGTGACGGCGCCGGCGACGACCACGCCGCCAGCGACGAGCGCGACGTTGGCGCGGGTGGCATCGCGGCCGGCCCGATCCGACAGCGCGATCGCGGCCGGATCGCTGCACGGATCGCGCGGACACAGCGCGCGCGACCGCGCGGCGGTGTCGTTGGCGCGCAGCCCGAGCGCGACGCCCGCGCCGACCGCGCCGAGCCCGACGACCGCGCCGCCGATCGCGGTCCAGCGCAGCGGGGTCAGGCGTCCGGCGCGCGGCGCGGGTGGCGGCGCGTCGTCGTCGAGCGGCGGCGCCGGGATCGCGGCGGGTGGGCCGACCGCGGGGGCGACCGCGAAGTCTTCGATGCGCTTGAGCCGCGGCAGCTCGGCGGTGGCGGTGTCGTCGGCGGCCGCGACCTCGATCTCGATCGACACCGGCTGGTTGCCGACCGCGGTCGCGACGACGACGTGACGGCCGCCGTCGATCGGCACGCCCTGGTTCCACAGCGACTCGTCGACCGGCTCGCCGTCGCGGGTGATCGCGAGGCCCTCGATGCGGTTGCCGTCGGCGACCGAGATCGTCAGGTACGACAGCCGCGGCGCCAGCTGGGCGGCGCGCTGTCGCGCTTCGTCGGCCTGGGGCCGCGCGTTGCTGCGGCTCGCGAGCGACGCGGCGTTCAGGAAGATCGACCACGCGCTCGCGAGCTTGCCTTCGCGCTCGCGGCAATCGGCGAGGTTGAGCATCGTGCCGACCGCCTCCTCGAGCCGCAGGCTGTCGGCGAAGGCCTGGCATGCGGCGGCGACGTCGCCGCGCTTGAGCAGCGCGCGACCGCGCTGGTACAGCACCTCGGCGCCGACGCCTTGCGCGGCGGCGGGCTCAGCGCGCGTCGTCAGCACCGCCGCGATCAGCGCGATCGACAGGCAGGCGGAGATCGTACGGATCGGGCGCGGGCTGGGGAGGCGTGCGGTCGCGGTCATGGGGTCTCCGATGGCGAGGGGGCGTGACAGGGGGCGCGGCGTCGAGGGGTGGCGAGGGCGCGGCGGCGTCGACGAGCGGCGCGGCGTCGGGCGGGGCGTCGGGCGGGGCGGCGTCGACAGGCGTGACGCCAGCGTCGACGGGCGGTGGCGCCGTGGTGGCCGACCCGCGCGCGGCGGGGCGGGGCAGCGCGATCAGCGCGGCGGCGATCGCGGCGATCGCGGTGACCGCGGCGCCGAGCCACCAGGCGGTGCGTCGCGACGGTGGTGCGGCGAGCGCGGCGGTGGCGCCGCCGAGCGTGGTCGGGACCGCGGCAAGATCGGCGGCGATCCGGGTCCGCGCGTCGGGCGCCGCGCGATCGCCGGTGAGCCCGGCCGACAGCCGCGCCTGCACCGCCTCGAGGGCACGGGCCAGCTCGATCATCGACGGGTAGCGCTCGTCGGGCGACTTCGCGAGGCAGCGCGCCACGACCGCGTCGACCGACGCCGGGACGCCCGGCAGCACCTGGCTCGGCGCTGGCGCGGGCTCGCGCAGGTGCGCGGCGATGATCTCGCCGACGCCGCTGTGATCGAACGGCGGCCGACCCGCGACCAGGTGGAACAGCACGCAGCCGAGGGCGTAGACGTCGGAGCGTCCGTCGACGTCACCGGCGCCGCGGCACTGCTCGGGCGACATGTACACCGGCGTGCAGAGGAACGCCCCGGTGCGGGTGCGCGAGCGGCTGTTGTCCTCGCTGAGCTTGGCGATGCCGAAGTCGAGGATCTTCGGGCGCTCGCCGTCGGCGGCCTCGGCGTCGCGCACCAGGAAGATGTTCTCGGGCTTGAGATCGCGGTGGACGATGCCGCGGGCGTGGGCTGCCGCGAGCGAGGTCGCGACCTGACGCGCGATGCGCAGCGCGGTGCGCGCGGGCAGCGGGCCGCAGCGGCGCAGCCGATCGTCGAGCGACTCGCCCTCGAGCAGCTCCATCACGATGTACGCGCGGCCGTCGGTGCCGACGCCGAAGTCGAACACCTGCACGATGCCGGGATCGCCGATCGCGGTCATCGCTCGCGCCTCGTTGAAGAAGCGCTCGACCACCTCGGGCCGCCGCGACAGCTCGGGCTGCAGCACCTTGATCGCAGCGCGGCGTCCGAGCAGCGCGTGCTCGGCGGCGTAGACCACGCCCATGCCGCCCTCGCCGAGGCGCGCGACGATCGAGTAGCTGCCGAGGACGGTGCCGATCACGCCGCGGCGCTACTTCAAGCGCCGCGCCACCTTCGAGCGGCGCTGCAAGAGTGGCCGGGCCATTGGCGGGTGTCACGTGACGCGCCGCCGCGGTCGCGTGACTCAGAGCCTGTGAAGGTTCCCGCAGGGAATCTGAAACGGCTCTGTTCTGTGAGCCGGATCGTGCGTGAAGGTGAATTGACTCACGCGCTCTCAGCGGCGCAGGGCGCGGCGATAGCGCGCGGCCCGAGCGGTCGCGTGGCGGCCCAGCTCCTCGAGCCCCTGGGCCGCGAACATCGCGGCCGCCTCGTCGGCCAGCGCGAGCGCGCGCGGGCGATCGCGGCGGCTGTCCCACAGCGCGATCGACAGCAACGCGCGGGCGTTGGCCTGCTGCTGCGGCGGGGCGTCGGGGACCGACAGCAGCACGACCGCCTCCTCGAACGCGGCCAGCGCCTGATCCCACTGGCGACGCTGTTGGTGGCAGTCGCCGAGCGCGATGAGGGTCATCCCGACGTTCCACGCCGCGAGGCCCGGCACCCGACGGAGGATCGCGCCCGCCGCCATCGCCTGCTCGGCGCCGAGCTGCCACTTCTGCTGCGCGCGCAAGAGCTCGGCGTAGTTCTGGTGGGCCCGGGCGAGCGCGCGCAGGGTCGGCGCGCCGCCGCGCTCGAGCAGCGCGATCGCCTCGCGATAGTCGGCCTCGGCGTCGTCGATCCGATCGAAGGCCTGGAGCAGCAGCGCGCGCGCGACCAGGGCGTTGGGCAGCTCCCCGCCCGGCGACGGATCGATCTCGCGGTGGACCGCGATCGAGCGCTCGATCAGGGTCAGCGCCTCGTCGCTCGGCCGGGTGAGGCCGTCGGACATCGCCATGCCCAGCCCGCGGTACGCGACCGCGGTGGACGTCGAGCGCTCGCCGTAGACGCGCTCGGTGATCGCGACCGCGCGGCGGCGGCTCACGATCATCTCGTCGTGGTGACCGAGCCGCCCGAGCGCGGTGCCGAGCTGCTGGATCGCCTCGGCGGCGCGGGGATGGTCGGGGCCGAGCACGCGCTCGATCCACGCCAGGCGCTCGCGGGTGATGGCGATGGTGTCGAGGCTGCGCCCCGCGGTGTCGAACGCGAGCGCGAGGCAGCTGTAGATCTGGCTGCGGACGAGGGCCTCGGCGGGGAGCGCGTCGTCGGCGAGCCGCCGCGCCTCGTCGCACGACGCCAGCGCGTCGGCCGGCGATCCGGCGATCGCGAGCGCGAAGCCGATCGCGGTGTGGGCGCCGATCTGCAGCGTGACGTCGTCGACGCGGGCGGCGGCGACCCGCAGCGCGAGGATCGCGGCGTCGAGATCGTCGGTGGTGCGGCGCGCCGCCTTGGTGGTGACGAGCTGGCTCCAGGCGTCGACCGCGAGGGCGTCGTCCTTGGCCGCGCTCGCCAGCTCGATCGCGGCGCGGAGGTGGGCCTCGGTGTCAGGCGCGACGAGCTTGCCGGCGATCTCGCCGCGCAAGAGCGCCGCGCGGGCGTGGACCGGCGGCCATCGGGTCTGGCGCGCGCGCACCACCAGCGCCTCGGCGACCGCGAGGCTGTCGCGGTAGCGGCCCGTCACGAGGTCGGCCTCGAGCCGCTCGAGCTCGCGTTCGATCGCGAAGGTCTCGTCGCCGTCGGGCCGGGCCGGGCCGGCCGGGGCGACCAGGCACGCGCGTGGATCGGGCAGCTCGGCGATCGCGGTGGCGCGATCGACGACCTCGCCGGTCGGCGCCGTGGTGAGCAGCGCGACCCGGACGTCGAGAGCGTCGAGCTGATGCTCGAGGCAACGCTCGCGCCGCGCTCGCTCGGCGACGACGCCCCGGCCCGCGGCGGCGTCCTGGCACGCCTCGGTGCGGACGCGGACCCAGCCCGCGCCCCACCCATCGATCGTCGCGATCACCGCGGCGGCGGCGCGCGCCTGCTCGGGGCGGCCGGTGGCGGCGAAGCCGGCCCGCAGCTGCGCCGCGATCGCGGGACGCCAGAGCCGGGTGATCGCGGCGGCGCGGCCCCGACAGTCGACCGCGGCGGGTTGCGATCGCGCGGCGACGACGACCGCGGTGGCGGCGATCGCGACCAGGGCGATCGCGGCGGTGGCGATCGCGCGGCGGCGGCGGCGGTGGCGGCCGCGCTCGAGCGCAAGGACGATCGCGTCCATCGACGGCCAGCGCCGCGCCGGATCGGCGGCGAGGCCGCGATCGATCAAGCGGTGCAGCCACGACGGCGCGGTCCGATCGCGCGGCGTCGGCTGGCGGCGCCCCGCGGTGATCGCGGCGAGCAGGCCGACCGCGGCCGGCACGTCGGGCGCGTGGGCGAACGGCCGCACCCCGAACAGCGCCTCGTGCAGCGTCACGCAGAACGCGTACTGATCGGACGCCGCGGTGACGTCGCGGCCGGTGAGCTGCTCGGGCGCCATGTACGCGGGCGTGCCGGCGACGCCATCGAGCTCGGGCGTCGCGACCGCGGCCTCGACGTGGCGCACCAGCCCGAAGTCCGAAACCCGGACCGTGCGATCGGCGTCGAGCAAGACGTTGTCGGGCTTGAAGTCGCGGTGGACCAGGCCCGCGGCGTGAGCGGCGGCGAGGCCGCGTCCGGCCGCGGCCAGCATCGGCGCCACGTCGCGCCACGATCGCGGCGTCGCCATCCACGCCCGCAGCGTGCCGCCTTCACACAGCCCCATCGCGATGAACAGCCGATCGCCGACCGCGCCGAGGTCGAACACCGGGACGACGTTGGCGTGGGACAGCTTCGCCATCGCCTGGGCCTCGCGTCGCAGCCGCTGCTGCATCGACGCGACGGTGCCGGATCGCGGCCGCACCAGCTTGAGCGCGACGTCGCGCGCCAGCTCGGGATCGTGCGCGAGGTAGACCTCGCCCATGCCCCCCGCGCCGAGCAAGCGCACCAGCTCGTAGCGGTCGATGCGTGCACCCGGCGCCGCCGCGCCGATCGCCCCGGCGTCGCCGCTCGCCGCGGTCGGCTCGAGGTCGCTGTCAGCCACCGCGTCCTCGAACGTCGCCACCGGTGGATGCTATTGCCATGGACCGGCGCCACGCAAGCCGCGGGCCAGCGGCGCAGCGCTTGCTACCGCTGGATGCCGAGCCTGCGGACCCAGCGATACAGCTGCGTCCGATCCTTGCCGAGCGCGCGCGCCACCTCCGCCAGGTTGCCGCCGTGGACCTCGAGCAGCCGGACCAGCTCGACCTTGAGCGCCGCGTCCTCGGCGGTGAGCGACTCCTCGGCGATCGCCATCGGCCCGATCTGGCTGTCCGGAAGCCGGACGGTCGGCGGCAGGTGGTCGAGGTCGATCGGCTGGGCGCCGGCCAAGGTCGACGCCACCGCCAGCGCGCGCTCCAGCTCGCGGACGTTGCGCGGCCACCCGTGCTCGACCAGCGCCAGCGCCGCGGTCGGGGTCAGCCGCGTCGCGGCGCCGTTGGCCTGGCGTTGCAACAGCAGCCGCACCAGCAGCCCGAGATCGCCGCGCCGCTCGCGCAGCGGCGGGATGCGCACGGTCAGGCCCATCAACCGGGCATAGAGATCGTCGCGGAACGTCCCGGCCTCGACCATCGCCGCCAGATCGCGGTGGGTCGCGGCGCCGACGCGGAAGTCGACCGCGACCGGCAACGACTCACCGACCGGCACGACCTCGCGCTCCTGCAGCGCGCGCAAGAGCGCGGTCTGCGCCGCCAGCGGCAGCTCGGCGATCTCGTCGAGGAACAGGGTGCCGCGATCGGCGCTGCGTACGTGCCCGGGCCGATCGGTCACCGCACCCGAGAACGCGCCCTTGCGATGGCCGAACAGCTCCGACTCGACGAGCGTGCTGGCGATCGCACCGCAGTTCACCGGCACGAACGCGCCGCGCCGCGCCGACAGATCGTGGAGCGCGCGCGCCAGCACCTCCTTGCCGGTCCCGGTCTCGCCCAGGAGCAGCACCGGGAGATCGGTGCTGGCGATCCGCGCGATCACGTCGATCGCGCGCTGAAAGCCGGGATGAAACGTCGCCAGCTCCGGCACCGGTGGCCGCAGCTCGGTCGCCACCAGATCGCGCGGCGCCCCGGCCTCGAGCTCGATCGCGTCGAGCCGGAACACGGTGTGGCCCAGCGCGAACGCCGTCCCCACCGTGATCGCCGCCGATCGGGTCCGGCGGCCGCCGACGATCGCGCCGTTCTTCGATCCCGGATCGTCGAGCAGCCAGCGGCCCTGGGCGTGGACCAGGCGGCCGTGCTCCGACGACATCATCGGGTCCGGGATCCGCACCGTCAGCTGCCGCAGCCCGTCGCGGGTCCCTCGCACCACGCCGCGATCGCCGCGCGCGAAGGCGACCACGTCGATCCCGTCGACGGCGTGGCGCGACGGCGGCTCCATCGGATCGTTGGCCCGCAGCACGACCTCGAGCACCGGCGTCACCGCGCCGCGCGGCGCGCCGCCGTGGGCGTCGAAGACGTCGCTGACCGTGTGCGCCATCGCCGCCTACTATCGGCGACGATCACACCAGCTTCAAGCTCGGCAGCGCGAACGCGATGTACATGAGGCCGAGTGGATTGCCCTGCGCGAGCAGCGCGAGCCGCGCGTGCTTGACCGCGTGGCCCAGCTCGTCACCGTCGAGGAAACGCCGCACCAGCTCGGCGCCGAACTGCACCGCGATCGGCTCGAAGTTGGTGATCTCGGTGCCGATGATGCCGGCGGCGTTGCCGTGGGTCGCGAGCGCCGACAGCAGGCTGAACATCGCCTTCGGCGAGGTCGCGGTGGTGTGGCAGCCGTTCAAGATCACCAGCGGCCGCGTCGGCTCGGTCCAGTGCAGGAACTTGTTGATCAAGGTCTGCGCGCTGATCGCGTCGCTGCCGCGGGCGCCGACCTCGAGGAACGGCACCTGTTGATCGGTGACGCCGCCATGGCAGTAGAAGTAGACGATCGGCCGCGCCTCCTCGACCAGCCGGGCGATGCAGCGATCGCGATCGTCGATCACCTCGAGCCAGCCCGGCGCGAGCTGCGCCAGCGCGGCGAGGTGATCGGCGCGCAGGACCAACGCCGGATCGGTCGAGATCGGCGCGAAGCCGCGGACCGCGGTGCCGCGCGCGATCGTGGTCGCGACCTCGCCGCCGGGCAGGTGGATCGGCAGGCCGAGCTCGTGGCGAAAGCCCCAGAAGCCGCCGAGGCACACCACCCGATCGTCATCGTAGTGCGGGCACGCGCCGCGGAAGCACGGCGTGTCGGCGCGGGCGGCGAGGCCGTCGGGGCACAGCCGCAGTTCGGCGCGTGCCGGATCGAGCGGATAGTCGTAGACGATCGCCATCGGCACCACCGCGTCGGGCGAGGCCTTGAGCGCGATCTGGACCCGGCCGGGGGCGCGCATCGC
>JAYTAJ010000470.1:0-1702 GCA_043737575.1 Myxococcales bacterium
AGGGCTGCCACGGGCCGGCGCATCCGTTCGCGGGAGCCGCGCGATGACGCCGGGCCGGGTCCGGCGGCTGCTCGCGCTCGACGCGCGCCGCGCCCACAAGGTGATCGTGGTGGCGTGCGTGCTGTGCCTGATCGCGCTCGCGCTGATCGTGTGGTCGCTGTTCTCGCCGACCGTGCTGTCGGTGATGGTCGCGATGTCGCTCGGACAGGCGCTGGGGACGGTGTCGCTGGTGCTGTACCTGTGGGCGGTGATCGCCGATCTGCTCCGAGCTCGCGTGCTCGGCGACAAGCAGGACGAGTGAAGCGGCTCGGGGCGCTCGCGCTGGTGGCGGCGGCGGCGGCGCCGAGCGCGGGCGATCCGTTGCGGCTGCGCGGCGACGCCCTCGCGACCGCGCAGGCCCCGGCCGGGCTGCTGGTCCTCGACGCCGGCGATCAAGCGCTGCCGTGGCTCGACGCCGAGGCGGTGGTGTGGACCGGCGCCGACGGCGACGGCGCGACGTCGGACGCACTGGTGATCGCGATCGAGCTGCGCGATCCCGGCAAGCGCGGCTCGCTGCGCCTGGGCCGACAGGTCGCGATCACGGGTGCCTTGCGGCCGCTCCACGTCGACGGCGCGTCGGCGCGGCTGCGGCTGCCGTCGCGCTTCGAGCTCGAGGCGTTCGGCGGGCTGCCGGTCGCGCCGCGCTTCGGTCCGCGGCCGTGGGACTGGGTGATCGGCGGGCGCATCGCGCGACCGATCGGCGGCGCCCGGGTCGGCGTCGCGTGGCTCGAGCGGCGCGAGCACGGCGCGCTGCACACCCACGAGGTCGGCGCCGACGCGGCGGGGCGAGTCGGCGGCGTCGACGTCGCGGCCGGCGCGGCGTGGGATCTGATCGGCAGCGGGCTCGCCGAGGCGCGGCTCAGCGCGGCGAAGCGACGACGCAGCGTCCGCGTCGAGCTGTTCGCGACCCAGCGCTCGGCGTCGCACCTCTTGCCCGCGACGTCCTTGTTCTCGGTGCTCGGCGACGTGCCGTCGCGGCTGGCGGGCGCCGACCTGCGCTGGCGGGCGGCGCCGCGGCTCGACGTCGGCGGCAGCGCGGGCGTCCGCGTCATCGACGGCACCGCCGCCGAGGATCTCGCGGCGCGCGCGACCCTGCGGCTCGACCCCCACGGCCTCGGCGCGCTCGGGCTCGAGCTGCGCCGCGAGGGCGCCGATCGCGGCGGCTGGACCGGCGTGCGCGGCTTCGCGCGGGTGCCGGTCGGCGGCGCGTGGACCGCGAGCAGCGAGCTCGAGCTCGCGGTCGCCGACGATCCGCGCGATCGCGGCGCGGCGTGGCCGTGGGGCCTGGTCGCGATCGCGTGGCGGCCCGCGGCGTGGGAGCTGGCGGCCGCGGTCGAGGCCAGCGCGTCGCCCGAACACCGCTCGCGCGTCGACGGCCTGGTCCGCGTGACCCGCCGCTGGGGCGCGCGGTGACCCGCGCGGTGATCGTCGGCGCGCTGGCGGCGGTGGTCGCGCTCGGCGCGTGCGCGGGGATCCTCGGGCTGCGCGATCGCCGCCAGCAGGCGTTCCCCCACCGCAGCCACGTCCGCGCCGGCATCAGCTGCCTCACCTGCCACGCCTCGACGGCGCGCGCTGGCGACGACGACGCGGTGAAGCTGCCCGACGCCGCGTCGTGCGTCGGCTGCCACCAGCAGCCTCACGATCCCAGCGACTGCCTGACCTG
>JAYTAJ010000471.1:0-4059 GCA_043737575.1 Myxococcales bacterium
CCCCGCCCAGAGTCGCCGCGTGCGCTCGTCCATGGTCGCCTTCAGCAGGCGCCACTTCCGGGCGATCAGCTTCTCCGCGTCCACCCCGAACGTAGATCACGTCCACGTGCTCAACGCGATCCCCGACCGCGCCTTCCGCTCACGTCTGGATCGATTTGTTCACTCGCGGGCCCTAAGCGGCGACGGAAGCGGACGGAGACGCGTGGCGTAGAGTCTGGACGTGGTCGGCTGTTCTGCAAGTAGCTCGGCTGCCACCTGCTGTTCCGCTGGTTCCTCGACATGTCTCGCCGGCGCCGGGCAGTACGTGCGCGTCCTCACGTTTCGCCTGCGACGCTGCGCCCAATTCGCACCATTCGGAACCACGGCCGCACCGCCAGCGACCAATACGCCTTCATGCGCCTCATGGTCCGATTCGCTAGACTAGCGCTGGCGCGTGTCGCGGTATCGTCGGCCCGTGAACAAGCGGGTGGTCGCGATCCTGATCGTCGTGCTGGCGGTGTTAGCGTTCGTGGCGGCGCGCCAGTACAACCGGGGGCGCGAGACGCCGCCGACGTCGCGGCTCGACGAGATGAAGGCGACGCTGGAGGCCCATCGCGAGCGCGTGGACGCTGCGGCCGACAGCGTGATGCCAGGCTGGTTCGCAACGGCGGGGGCGCCGGCGCGCCGCATTGCCGGCATCGTGATGCGCGACGGTCAGCCGGTGGCGGGCGCGACGGTGACGCTGCATCCGATCGTGGCGCGCTCCGCGACTGGCGTGCCGGCGGTGCGGACCAGCGACGCCGGTGGCCGCTTCGATTTCGGCACGCGCCCAGCCGGCTGGTTCGACGTGGTGGCGAGCGCGCCCGAGACGGTCGCGGCGATCGCCCACGTCACGCTCGCCGACCCTGACGCCACGCCGGCGCCCGATGCGCTGGTGCTGACCTTGACCAACTGCACGACGTCGGTGAGCGGCACGGTGCGCGACGCCGCTGGTGGTCCGATCGCGCGGGCGCGCATCGCGCGCGATGGCATAGCCGGCACCGAGGCCGGGGACGACGGCCACTACCGGCTGTGCGTGCCGGCCGGGCCGGTCGTGCTGACCTACAGCGCCGACGGCTATGGCACGGTGTCGCTGTCGATGACGGCGGCACTGCGCACCCGCCGCGACGTCGTGCTGGTGCCCGAGGCGATGGTCACCGGCGTGGTCGTCGACGAGGCGGCGCGGCCGGTCGCGGGCGCGTACGTCGCGGTCAACCCGGCCGAGTGGGGACCCGAGCGGCCAGCGACTCGCAACGCCATCGCCGGCGCCGATGGCCGCTTCCGCATCGCCGGCGTGGTGCCGGGCAAGCTGCGGGTGTGGGGCTACGCCGACGGGCTGGTCACCGAGAGCGGGGGGCAGGAGGTGCTGGCCGAGGTCGGCGCGTCGGTCGACATCATGGTGCGCTTGCTGGCGCGGCCGTCGGTGAGCGGGCACGTGATGCGAGCGGGCGCGCCGGTCGCGGGCGCCAAGGTGACCGCGGTGCGCACGTCGCCGCCGGCGCGATCGTGGTCGGCGTTCAGCCAGGCCGACGGCAGCTTCGTCCTCGAGCGAGTGCCGCCGGGCACGCTGGCCATCCAGGCCGCGCCGTACCGCGTCACCGCGCCCCTGGCGATCGAGGTCGGCCGCGCCGCCGTCACCGGCGTGGTCATCGAGGTCGAGCCGACCGCCGCGATCCGCGGCCGGGTCACGCGGCGTGGCGTGCCGGTCGAGGGCGCCGACGTGTGCTGCGTGCCGCGCGACGGCGGCAATCGCGCGACCACCGGCGCCGACGGCGCGTATGCCTTCGAGGGCGTGGCCGCCGGCACGTACCAGATCACGGCGGCCAGCGAGACCGCGGGCGCGTTCGTCGAGGCAGTGGCGGTGACCGTGACCGCCACCGAGGATCGCCGCCTCGATCTCGAACTGGCGTCGGGCGCGGCCATCGCTGGCACGGTCGTCGACGACAAAGGCGCGCCGCTGCCGGCGATGCACGTGCGCTACATCCAGCCCAACGGCGATCTGTGCCGGACAATCACCGACGAGGCCGGCCGCTATCGCTGCGCGTCGATGACCGGCGGCGCGGTCTACGTCGCGTCGGTGTTCGAGGGCCCGAACAGCCAGCGCGCCTTGCAGGCGGCGCCCGGCGCGCCCTATCCGGCGATCGAGCTGGCCGGTGGCGCCAGCGAGATCGAGGGCGTGACGATCAAGGTCGTGCATCACCGCGCGACGATCCACGGCCGCGTCGTCGACGGCAGCGGTGCGCCGGTGGTCGATGCTCGGGTGCGCGCCAACGGCCAGCCGCAGTTCTCGAGCTGGCTACAGCTGCCGATGGCGATCACCGACAGTGACGGCGCGTTCGCGATCGGCGAGTTGGCCGACGACGCCTACGCGCTCGAGGCCCGCACTCCCGACGGCGGCACCGGTGGCGTGCTGGCGGCGCGACCTGGCGGCCCGCCGGTGACGATCACGCTGGTCCAGCCGGGCTCGATCGTCGGCGCGCTCACTGGCTATCCCGCACCGCCGGTGATCTACGCGATGTCGGTGGCGGTCGGCTCGTCGCAGGTGAGCGGCATGGTCACCGGCGATCGCTACCGGATCGCCGGCCTCGCGCCCGGCCGCTACCTCGTCGACGCGCAGACCACCTTCGAGGGCGCCGCGCGAGTCGTCGAGGTCCGCGCCGGCGAGACGACGACGCTCGATCTGGCGGCGCAAGGACGCGGCGCCATCGAGGCCACAGTGGTCGACGCCGACAGCCAGGCGCCGGTACCCAACGTGGTGTGTCACGTCGTGCTGGCCGCCAATGGAATGCAGGGCCTGACCAACTGGGACTCCACCGTCGCGCCCAAGAGCGACGCCGCCGGTCGGCTGCGCCTCGATCCGGCGCCGGCCGGCGACGTCATCGTGAGTTGCTTCAGCCCCGACCCGCGCCACTCGTCGCCGTCGGTTGCGGTCACGGTGACGGCCGGCGCCACGGCCAAGGTCGCACTGAAGAGCGTGACGTCGACGACCGACAACCCGGGCACGACCGGAATCCAGTTCGAGTGGCGCATGGTTGCGCCGCTCATCGCGCAGATCGTGGCCGGCAGCTCAGCGGCCGAGGCCGGACTGGAGCCCGGCGATCTCGTCACTGCGGTCGGCGCGCGCGGGGTCGGCGGCCTCGACGCTGCCGCGGTGCGCTACTTGATCCAGAACCATCCCCTGGGTTCGCGAGTGTCGATCACGGTGAGCCGCGCCGGTCAGCCGCTCACCGTTGAGGTCGAGCTGCGACCGAGCCGCTAGCGCTGAAGGCGCGGTGGGCTCAGGGAGGCCCGCGTTTACCACCGGTGCAGCCTGGCCTGACGATGCGGACTGTCGCGGCTTATCTGCGCCGGTCGGCGCGGAGATTCAGAGTGTCACCTGCGACAGGGTCGACCTGTTACCCCCCGGCGAAGGCTGTCACCCCTGCGTCTGCATGCGGTGTCACCCCTCCTGTTATCCCCGACGAAGATCGGGCCGGACTGCGGCTGCTCCACCCGGCCACCCCGCGCAGTGGAGCTGGGTTTCGGCGCCCCCACGTCCCCGAGGACCCGCGAGAGAACGTACCCAGTTGGACGGTTGATCCGCCGCTGATCGGCACTGTCACCCCTCCTGTTACCCGACGTAGAAGACACGATCTGTCACCTATGTCTTGACTGCACCCGGCATTCCACCTGTTCGAAGCGGAGCAGGCCCGGAGGACGACTGCACCCGCGAGATGATCTGGCCTGGTCGACGACGTGGCCGAGGCGGTCGCCGACCTTCGATTCAGACCAGTTGGACGAGGTCGGCGACGAAGTCGACGAACTGGCGATCGAGTTCGACGCGGTCGCGATCGAGGAGGCCGCCGTGGTGGAGCGGGTGGTCGCCGAGGTCGTCGAGGACGGGGCGGGATCTGCGCAAACGAGGCGTGCCAGGAATCTGCGCGGTCCCTTCACTTTTCCGGTCCAAAACGACTTTCTGGCGACGGTATTAGATAGGGGCCAAGATTTTCGCGGCCCGTCGAGTGTGACCAGAACCTCTCGGGCGAGAGGTGCGCGCGGCGC
>JAYTAJ010000472.1:0-1699 GCA_043737575.1 Myxococcales bacterium
GGATACTGCCCGGCGTCGCCGAGCGCACCCTCGTAGGTCCAGCCGCGCTCGGCCAGATCGGCGGGGCCGTAGCTGGCCTGGAGTGGGATGCCGGACAGCGTGCGCGGTTCCGAGACAGCAGGAGCAGCGGGCTTCTTGACCGTGGCCATGACGCTCGTTTACCACGCGGCGCACGTCGCGCGGTCGCTGGCTCGCTCGTCTATACTGCGGCGGCCTTGCCCGTCCACCTTCGCGATGTCGTCGCGCACCTCGACACGACGCTCGAGATCGATCGCTTCCGCGACTACGGTCCCAACGGGCTGCAGGTCGAGGGCGCGCCCGAGGTCGACACCGTCGTCACCGGCGTGTCGGCGAACCAGGCGCTGTTCGATCGCGCGATCGAGCTGGGCGCCGATCTGATCGTCGTCCACCACGGCCTGATCTGGGGCGGCGGGTTGTCGTCGGTCGTCGGGCCGACCGCGCGGCGCCTGAAGCAGCTCCTCGCCCACGACGTGTCGCTCGCGGCGTACCACCTGCCGCTCGACAAGCACGCGCGGCTCGGCAACAACACCGGCCTCGCCGACGCGATGGGCCTGACGCTCGCGGGCCGCGCCGGGTTCGGCGACGTCCGCGGCGTCGCGCTCGGGCTGTCGGGGACGTGGCCGGAGCCGCTCACCCGCGACGACGCGATCGCGCGCGTCACCGCGGGCGTCCTCGGCCAGCGCACCGCGCCGTTCGTGTTCCCGTTCGGCCCGCCCCAGGTGCGCAAGGTCGGGCTGTGCTCGGGCGCGGCCGGCGATCTGCTCGAGGCCGCGGCCAACCACGGCTGCGATCTGTACGTGACCGGCGAGCTGGCCGAGCGCGCCGCCGAGCTCGCGCGCGAGCTGCAGATCACCCTGATCGCGGCCGGCCACTACGCGACCGAGGTCTACGGCCCGATGCGCGTCGCCGACGAGCTGCGCATGCAGTTCCCGTCGCTGTCGGTCCACTTCGTGCCGGTTCCCACCCTCGTATGACCATCGAACCCAGTCCTGTGCGTCTCCCGGCGGGAGTCCGCGACTATCTCCCGCGCGCCGCGGCGCGCCGCCGCGCGATCGCCGAGCGCCTGCTCGCGTGCTTCGAGGCGTGGGGCTACGCGCGCATCATCACGCCGGTGTTCGAGTGCGCCGACGTCCTCGAGCGCGGCCTCGGCGGCGAGGCGCGGGCGTCGGCGATCCGCTTCGTCGAACCGGGCACGGGCGAGGTGGTCGCGCTGCGCCCGGACTTCACGCCGCAGGTGGCGCGGCTGGCGGCGACCCGGCTCGCCGACGTCGGCGGCCCGCTGCGCCTGTGCTACGAGGGCGCGGTCAACCGCATGTCGGGCCGCGCGCTGGGGCCGCGCGAGATCCTGCAGGCCGGCGTCGAGCTGATCGGCGCCGACGGGGTCGACGCCGACGCCGAGGCGATCGCGCTGGCGGCGACCGCGCTCGCGGCGACCGGGCCGACCGAGATCCAGATCGATCTCGGCCACGTCGCGTTCGCGATCGAGGGCCTCGCGGCGGTCGGCGGCGATGACGCCCACCGCGCCGCGGTCGCGACCGCGCTGTCGCGCAAGGATCGCGGCGCGATCGCTCGCGCCGCGGCCCACGAGCCGCCCGACGTCGCGGCGCGGCTGGTCGCGCTCGCGGCGCTGTGGGGACCGGTCGACGACGTGGTCGCGCGCGCCCGCACCGCGCCGTGG
>JAYTAJ010000473.1:0-1697 GCA_043737575.1 Myxococcales bacterium
CGGGGCGATAGCTGTAGCGGACGACGTAGCCGAGGCTGGCGCGATCGAACGCGGCGCGGAAGGCGACCCGCAGCGCCCGGCCGTGGCCGTCGCGCTCGAGGACGTGGGCCGACTGCACCACCGACAGCCACCGCGGCGTCTCGCCGGCGTCGGCGAAGATCTCGTACGCCAGCCCGGCGCGCACCGACAGGGTCGCCGCGACCTCGGTCGAGGTCGGCGGGAGATCGGCGGCGGCGGCGCGGAGCAGCTGCGAGGTGGCGGGCATGACGACCCGTACAGCAACCGCGATGCCGAACCCGGATCGCTGGGATCGGCGCCTCGCCGCGCGCAGGATCGGGCAGTTGCCGCGCAGCGTCGAGGCGTCGCCGCCAGCGACACCCCTGGCGACCGCGGTTGCCTGGCGAGGGCAGCTGGCGCTTCGATAACTGCTTCTATGCGCTACGGTCGCGCATGCCTCGCGGTCGTCAGCGTGTTGCACCCGCCGTGGTCGCCGATCCGCTGGCCGGGTTCTCCGCGGTCACCCAGGCCTGGTTCGCCGAGAGCTTCGCGGCGCCGACCCGAGTCCAGGCGCTGGGTTGGGCCCGCATCGCCGCGGGGGAGCACACGCTGATGCTGGCGCCGACCGGCAGCGGCAAGACCCTGGCGGCGTTCCTGGCGTGCCTGGATCGACTGACGTCGTCGCCGCCGCCCGCGCCCGACGCGGTCGCGGTGACGCGGGTCGTCTACGTCTCGCCGATCAAGGCGCTGGCCTACGACGTCGAGCGCAACCTGACCGCACCGCTGATCGGTCTCGAGCGGGTCGCGGCGGCTCAGGGCCAGGCGCTGCGGGTGCCGCGCATCGACGTCCGGACCGGTGATACCTCGACCAAGGATCGCCGCCACCAGCTCCGCCACCCGGGCGAGATCCTCATCACCACGCCCGAGTCGCTGTACCTGCTGCTCGGCTCGGCGGCGCGCGCCAACCTCGCCGCGGTCGAGACCGTGATCGTCGACGAGATCCACGCGGTCGCGCCGACCAAGCGCGGCGTCCATCTGGCGCTGTCGCTCGAGCGCCTGGCCGCGCTGTGCAGCGCCGCGGGCAACCCCGAGCCGCAGCGGATCGGGCTGTCGGCGACCCAGCGCCCGATCGCGGCGGTCGCGGCGTACCTCACCGGCGGCGGCCCCACCGAGATCATCGATCTCGGCCACGCGCGCGAGCACGATCTCGACGTCTGCGCCCCCGAGGGCGAGCTGTCGGCGGTCGCCAGCCACGAGCAGTGGGCCGACGTGCACGACCAGCTCGCGGCGATGGTGCGCGCGCACCGGTCGACGCTGGTCTTCACGAACACGCGCCGGATGGCCGAGCGGGTCGCGCAGGCGCTCGGCGAGCGGCTCGGCGACGACGCCGTCGGCGCGCACCACGGCGCGATGGCCCGCGAGGCGCGCGAGGTCGTCGAGACCCGCCTGAAGGAAGGCCGGCTCGCGGTCGTCGTCGCGACCAGCTCGCTCGAGCTCGGGATCGACATCGGCGCGGTCGAGCTCGTCTGCCAGCTCGACTCGCCGCGCACGATCGCCGCGTTCGTGCAGCGGGTCGGCCGCGCGCGGCACGCGCCCGACGCGGGCCCGCCCAAGGGGCGCCTGTTCGCGACGACGCGCGACGGCCTGGTCGAGTGCACGGCGCTCGTGCGCGCCGCGCGCGAGGGCCTGCTCGACACGCT
>JAYTAJ010000474.1:0-1697 GCA_043737575.1 Myxococcales bacterium
CAGCAGATCGCGGACGGCGGGATGGGGACGGTGTTCCTCGCCGAGCACGTCCTCATCAAGCGCCGCTTCGCCATCAAGTTCCTGCACCGCGAGCTCGCGTCGGACACCGCCATGGTCCAGCGGTTCATGAACGAGGCGCTGGCCGCGGGGACCCTCGGTCACCCCCACATCGTCGAAGCCACCGACATGGGCTTCACCGCCGACGGCGTGCCCTACATCGTCTTCGAGTACCTCGAGGGCTCGATGCTGACCGAGGAGATCTACCGGGTCGGCGGGATGACGGTGCGACGGGCGCTCCGCATCGCGCGCCAGATCGCCTCCGCCCTCGAGTGCGCGCACAACGCCGGCATCGTCCACCTCGATCTCAAGTCGGACAACGTCTACCTGACCGACAAGGACGGCGCGCAGGATCACGTGAAGATCCTCGACTTCGGGATCGCGCGCTTCCTCGAGGCCGACGTCGACAAGACCCAGCGGTGCTTGATCGCCGGCACGCCCGAGTACATGGCGCCCGAGCAGATCATGAGCCCCGATCAGGTCGACAAGCGCGCCGACGTCTACGCGCTCGGCGTGCTGCTGTTCGAGATGCTGACCGCGCGCCGGCCGTTCGCGGGCGACGAGGATCCCCGCGCGCTCATGTATCGCATCTGCTACGAGCCGGCGCGCCCGCTCGCCCGCGCCGGCGTCCCGCTCGAGCTCGACCAGTTGATCCTCGAGAGGATGCTGGCAAAGGATCCGGCCCGCCGCTTCCAGTCGATGCGCGAGGTCGAGGAGGCGCTCGCGCTGATCCACGCCGAGTGCGCAGGGAGCAGCTCGCCGAAGATCATGATCCTGCCCGACAACGGTCGTCGCATCACGCCGCCGCGCGGCGTGCCGATGGGCACGTTGCCGCCGCCCGTGCCGGCGTCGCAGACCGCGGCGACGCAGCCCGCGATGGTCGCGACCCCGGTGCCGCGCGCGCTGCCGGTGGTCGCCGCTTTCGAGCCGCGTCGTCGGATCGCGCTCGGGTGGATCGCCGCCGCGCTGGTCGCGGGCGTCGCGGGTGGAGCGCTGATGGCGCGGCCGGGGACGTCGAGCGGTGGTCACGGCGCCGCGCGTCAGGCGCTCGCCGCCGAGGCGGCGCACCTCGCGACCTCGCTGCAGGCGCAGGCCAGCACGGCGCAGGATCGGGCCGCGAACCTCGCGATGGCGCCGATGCTGCGCGCCGCGATCGAGACCGACGCGGCGACGCTGCAGGATCTGGCGGCGAGCGAGTCGCTGTTCGCGATCGGCGGCGGCGAGCGGCTCGAGGTCTTCTTGCTGCACGGCGAGCGGTTGGCTTCGGCGGTGCGGATCCCGAGCGCGGGCGCGCCGCTGGTCGCCAGCGCGGAGCCCGCGGCCCACGTCGGCGTCGGCGACGGCGGCCTCGCGATCACCGCGACCGCGCCGGTCACCAGCCAGCGCGCGCGCGTGGCCGGGGCGCTCGCCTTCTCGATGCCCCTCGATCTGGCCGGGTTCCGCCGCCAGGTCGCGGTCCACGCCCGCGACGCCACGCTGGTCGGCTTCGAGACCCCGATCGCGATCGCGGCCGGCAGCCGCGGGCCCGGCGAGCGGATCTCGATCCGCGTGCCGTTCGCCGACGGCTTCGTCGATCGCCCGGTCTCGCTCGAGGCGACGCTCGCGCCCGTCGCGGCGCCGGTCGATCGCACGCTCGCCTT
>JAYTAJ010000475.1:0-20872 GCA_043737575.1 Myxococcales bacterium
GTCGACAGCGCGCGGCCGTCCTCGAAGCAGACGCCGGCGTTGTAGAGCACCTCGTCGGACCGCTCGGCCTCGGGGTTGCTGTTGAAGATCTCGAGGTACATGTTTCCGCAGGCGACGTACTTCGGGAAGTCACCCGACGCCTTGGCGTCCTTCTCGAGCGCCTCGGCGATCTTGCGCTGCGAGGTGGCGCGGATGCCGGACACGCGCTCCTGCAGATCGCTGCGGTCCTGGTCGTCCTTCGCGGTGAAGAACTTCGGGGTCTGGCCGAAGTAGTTCGCCCACTTCACCAGCTCCTCGTACTTGTGCGTGATGACCAGCGTGTCGAGCAGGCTGTTGGCCGAGTACAGCGCGGTCTCGTGCTGGGCGCTGTTCTTGATGATGTCCTCGAACATCGGCAGCGCTTCTTCGAAGTGGTTGTAGCGGCTGTACATGCGAGCCTTCAGGAACTTCATCCCGACCAGCTCGTCGTCCTTCGGGTCCTTGATGTACTTGATGTAGATGTCGAACGCGTCGAGCATCTTGGCTTCGCGCTCGGGGATGGTCTGGGGCTCGGGGATCTTTTCGCTCTCCTCGCCCAGGTCGACGGTGTTGGCGTTGGCCTTGGGCCGCGGGTCGACGGCGAGCGCGTTCTTCCAGCCGAGCACCGCGGCGTAGGCCGACTCCTTCAGGAGCTTCTGATCGACCTTGCCGGTCTTCACGACGTTGGTGAAGGAGAGCGCGGCGTTCTCCCACAGCACGGTCTTGGTGCGCGGGTTCGGCTCGTTGTCGGCGCGTGACCACAAGAGCTCGGAGTAGTAGTACTGGGTCTCGCCGAAGTCCGGGGCGTCGGTGAACACCGCCAGGTAGACGTTGTAGAGCTTGTCGGCGTACGCGAGCGTCTCGGGGTTCTTGGTCTTGATCGACTCGTTGTGCCAGGCCCGGGCCATCTCGCCCGACATCGCCGCGGCGTTGTCGTGGCACTCCTGGGCCTCGGACGCGGGCAGCGTGTTCTGGGTCTTCAGCGCGCCGTAGAGCTTGGTGAGGCGCTCGATCTCGTTGACCTTGTCGACGTTGTTCGCGCCCGGCGTCGACAGGATCGAGTGGGCGATGTTGTACTGCCAGAGGCAGACGTTCTTGTCCTTCGGCTCTTCCTTGATGAGCTGACGGAACGCGAAGATCGCGCGGTCGTTCTTGCCCTGCTCGAGGTAGAGGTCGGCGAGGATCGTGTACATCGTGAGGGCGTAGCCCTCGTCGATCTTCTTGAAGGTCTGCCAGCCCTTCTGGACCTGGCCGAAGTCGGCGAAGGCGCGGACGAAGTCCTTCTTCGACGCCTTGTTGAGCGTGTCCTGCTTCTTGTTGCCCGCGGTGTCGCGGATGACCTGGAGGAACTGCTTGCCGGCGTCCTCGTGGCGGGCGAGGTTCAGGTAGACCCAGCCGAGCATGTAGTTGGCGTAGTTGTAGACGCCGGACTTCGGGAACTGCAGCACCTTCTGGTAGAAGGCCTCGGCGTTGGCGAGCTCGTTGGCGCCGAAGTAGTAGTCGGCGAACGCGAGGTACGCCTCGGGGACGTACTTCGACTGCGGGTAGTCCTGCAGCAGGCGGTGATAGATCTGCCGCGCGTCCTTCATGTACTTGCCCTGCTGGAGCGAGTACGCGAAGGCGAACAGCGCCTGATCCATGCGCTGGTAGTTCTTGAACTTGTCGTTCTCGGTGAGCCGCTTGTAGACAGCGACCGCGTTGGTGAGCGCGGTCTTCGCCTGCTTCTCGTGATCCTTGGCGGCGGCGGCGAGCTTGGCCTTGTCGCCGGGCTTCGCGCTGTCGGCGGCGATGCCGGACTCGGTCGCCTTGAGGCGATGGAACCGGTTGAGCTGCGCGTGCATCTCGGCGAGGCGGAAGTAGAGGTCGGCCTTCTCGGCGACGTCGTTGTCCGAGGTCTCGTCGATGAGGCCCTCGAGGAGCTGGATCTGCTCCTTGCGGATCGCGCCGACCGCGCCCTGGATCTCGAGCACCTCGTCCGCGGTGATCGACGGGCCCTTGGCCTCGGCGTTCTCCTTCGGTGTCGTCGGCCGGACGCGGTCGCTGATCTTGACGTCGACCTTGACCGCCGTCTGCCGCTTGTACTTGGTGTCTTCGGCGGTGGCGGTCGCGGCGAGCGCCGTGAACGCCCCGAGGGCCAGGATCGAGGTGGTGTACGTATTTGCCATCGTGGTTCCCTCAGGTGTCTTGCTCAGCGGTTCTCGGAAACGGGGCCTGGAGATCTCGCGCTACGTGACCCCGTTCGAGCAACGCGTCGATCATCCCGATCGACGCACCGGGTTCAGTTACGAGGACACTGGCTGCGGACCTTGAACCGGTAGTAGCCCAGCTCGTCCTTCCAGTACTCGCCGTTGAAGCGCCAGACGAAGTGCTCGTCGTCGACGATGATCGGGTCTTCCTTGTGCTCCTTCGAGACGCGGTCGCCGACGCGGTCCGAGCTGATCTTGCCGGCCTGGGCGTCGAGGACCTCGATGCGGATCTTGATGCCGTCGCGGCCGAGGTTCTGCAGCTCGCTGATGAGGCGGTTGAGGCGCTCGCGGGCCAGCTTGCCGGCGTCGGCCTGGGCCAGCGACTTGCGGACCTCGAGCTCGGCGTTGACGTCACCCGCGATGGCGGTGGTCTGCCAGGCCTTGTCGGCGCGGGCCAGCATCGCCAGCTCGTGGTCGAGCTCGTCGACCCACGCGAAGGTCTTGCCGAGGGCCTTGTCACCGAGCTGCGTCATCGCGAGGCGCTGGGTGGCGCCGTCGAGCCCGGCCTTGTCGGCGAGGATCTTCTTCACGTACTCGTAGAACTCGGCGTTGTCCTCGTACTTGGCGACGACGCCCTGGAGGTTCTCGCGCAGCGGCTTGTACTTCTGGTTGAACTCGGCGACCGCCTCGAGGGCCCGGTCATAGAGGCAGTACTTGTAGTAGATGACGCTCTTCAGCAGCAGCGACTCGGGGAAGAACTGGTCCTCGAAGTACGGCGCGTTGAGGGTGTGGATGTTGCCCAGCGCCTTCGGGTTGTTGGTCTTCATGAAGTACGCCCACGACGCCTCGAACAGCGACTCCGCCCACTCGCCCGAGTTCTGCTCGAGCTTCTCGTAGTAGCGGATCGCCTTGTCGAAGTCCTGGGTCGAGTAGAAGACGCGGGCCATCTGCAGGATGGCGAGCTCCTCGAAGCGATCGACCTCGCTGGCCTTCAGCTGCTTCGGCTTCTCGCGCGCGATCTCGAGGATGCGCTTGAACGCCTCGCCGGCGGGCCGGCCCTCATATTTGCGGACGTAGGTCACGCCCTCGAAGAACTTGGCCTTGACGTGGAACTCGCTCGACTCGCCGACCTTGCCGAACAGCTCGATCGCCTTGTCGAACTCGGCATGGTTGTAGAAGTGGCGGCCGAGCAGGAAGTACAGCTCGTCGCGGACCTGATCCATGATCGGCTCGTCGAGCGCGGACGGATCGTACTTGCCGATCAGCTCGAGGATGCCCGAGGTCTCGGGCAGCACGCGCGACAGCGCGGCGAGCCACTTGAGCGTCGCCGGGTAGTAGGCGTGCTCGGGGCCGACCGCGACGATCTTCTCGAAGGAGTTCAGCGCGCCGGCGTAGAACCCCATCTGGTACAGGGTCTTGCCCATGTAGAAGTCGGCGCGCTGCTTGTTGGCCGCGTCGTCGGTGGTGTCACCGTCGAGGACCTTCTTCAGCTCGATGGTGGCCGAGTAGTAGTCCTTCTTGCGATACAGGTCGATCGCTCGCTCGAAGGTCTTGGACGCTGGCGTCGCCGCAGCGTCGGGGTCGTCTTCGGGCTGGGCAGAGGCGGCGCGCGGCGCGCTCAACAGCACGACGACAGTGGCGGCGACGAGAATGGACGACAGACGGCGCATCAGGTTTCCTCCAGACGGGCAACCGCGACAGGCACGACCGAGCTCGATGCTTCGCCATACCTTTCGCGGGCCTCTTGGGCGGCGGAATCATCGGCGTGGGTGCGCGGAGTTGTCAAGGCGCACATGTGACGACGATCGCGGCCGCGTCCGATCGCTCCGGCGATCGCGCGGCGAGGAAAGACCCTGAACATCGGATGAGCGACACGATGAGCGCGATGCGGTTGCATGATGGATCGCGCGGCATCGCTCCACCGATGGAACACCGCGCCCGTTATTGACTTCGCCACCTCGGCTTCTATTATCGCGGGCGTCTCTGGCACCCCACAGGACCACGATGAACACCACGCGCAACATTTCGTTTTTTGTCGTCGCGGCCATCGTCGCCCTCACCGCCGCTTGCGGCGAGAACCCGGTCGGTCGCATCTGCGATCTCGGCGTCGACAACCCGGGTATGAGCGAGGCCGTCGTCGGCTCGCCGTCGCTCGATTGCTCGACCCGCACCTGCTTGAAGATCCCGGTCGCGGCGGCGAAGGAGCTGCCCGATGGCTTCCGTCCGCTGTCGCCGAACAAGGGCATGTGCACGGGTGAGTGCGAGAGCGACGAGGACTGCGACAAGGTCCCCGAGTCGCCGTGCATCACCGGCTTCACCTGCGGCGTCGCGGTGACGGTCGGTCCGTTCTGCTGCCAGAAGTTCTGCATCTGCAAGGACTACGTCGTGATCCCGGAGAGCGGCAGCCTGCCGAAGCCGCTCGCGTGCGAGGCCGACAACGTCAACAACGCGTGCTGCAACCTGGCCGGTCGCCCCGGCAACGCCGCGTATCCGAACTGTCCCTGATTGCTTCAGAACCCGGTGCGTGATGCGCGAGCATCGACGTACGCGCTCGGACGGGGTCGCGTGATGCGGGCGGTGGAGACGCTCCCGGAATCTCGGTAGCTGATCACCACGTGATGCGGAAGGCATCGCGGATGATCGTGAGGTCGTCGCCGGTGATGGCGACGAGGTCGAAGCGGCAGGTGGCGTAGCGCGGGCGGCGGAGCGTCAGGTACAGCTCGGCGACCCGAGCGACCTGGCGCAGCTTGGCGGGCGTGAGCGCGGCGAGGCCGCCGCCGTGGTCGCCGTCCTTGCGCGACCGCACCTCGATGAACACCAGCACGTCGCCGTCATAGGCGATCAGATCGAGCTCGCCGATCCGACCGCGGAAGTTGCGCTCGACGATGCGGTAGCCCCGCTGCGTCAGCGCACGCTCGGCGCGCCGCTCGTTGGCGCGCCCGTTCGCGACTCGATCATCGTCCCGCCTCTCCATCCCGCCCTCCCCGCTCGTCAGCCACTCGTCAGCGAGCCCGAGCCAGGCAGTGACGCCGAGGTCACTCATCGCTCCGGACACCCGCTCGGACCCCGTCAGGGGGTCCGAGCCTAAGAAACCAGTGCGGCCTTGAGATCCTTCTTCTTTTGGCGCTTGCCGCGGCCCTTGATGATCTCCTTGGGCGGCGCGTCGGCGGCGCGCTCGGCGCCCTCGGCGACCGGCGCGGCCTCGACCTGGACATGGGCGCGCTCCTTGATGCGCGCCGCCTTGCCCGAGAGATCCCGGAGGTAGAACAGACGCGCCTGGTTGACGCGGCCGCGGGCGACGATGTCGACCTTCTCGATGTTCGGCGAGTTGTCGGGGAAGACGCGCTCGACGCCGACGCCGTAGGAGATCTTGCGGACGGTGAACGTCGACCGCGCACCCTTGCGGGCGCGGCGGATGCAGACGCCTTCGAACGCCTGGAGGCGGGTCTTCTCGCCCTCGCGGATCTTCACCCAGACCTTGACCGAGTCGCCGGCGCGGAACTCGGGCAGGTGGGTCTGGCGAAGGTTCTGCTTGTCGATGGAAGCGAGGATGCTGTTGACGCTCATGGAAGGCCTCGTACGCCGTCACCGGGAAAGCCGGCGCGTGGACGCGTGTTTCTGCCAGAAAGCGGGGGGGGCGTCAAGCGGTGGGCGCAGCCGTCCGGACCGCGAACAGGTCGGCGAGGACGATCGCGGCGGCGCTGCGCACCGACAGATGATTCCAGGCGGTCCGGGCCTCGATGGGCGGGAGCAGGTGCGTCACCATCGGCAGCTGAGCGTCGGCGAGGCCCCAGCCGGTCCCGAACAGGAGCAGCAGCGGCACGCCCGGCGCGTCCTGCAGCGCGGCGAGGAGCGCGGCGGGCGACACCCGCGCCGCGGCGGGGAAGCGGGCGGGATCGGCGGAGGTCGCGGCGACCAGCGGCGCGACGCCGTGCTGCGCGGTCAGCTCGGCGACGGTGGTGGCGACCGAGTCGGCGGTGGCGACGATGCGCAAGGCCGAGGCGCGACCGTCGTGACCGCCGCCCGGCCCCTTGGGCCCCGCGTCGGCGTCGGCGAGCTCCTGCCACAAGGCGGCGATGCGCTCGGCCTTGTCGCGCTGGCTCTCGACCGGGGTGACCAGGTAGTAGCGCGCCAGGCCGAAGGTGCGGGCGCTGCGCGCGAGGTCGTGGATGTCGAGGTTGGTGACGGCGCTGGTGACGACGGCGCCGGTGCGGTCGAAGACCGGGTGGTGGACCAGCGCGATCGAGGTGCGGGCCGCGAGATCGAGGGCGGCGCCGTCGACCAGCTTGCGATCGGCGCGATCGAGGCGGTGGCGCGCGTACAGGTCGGGGCGGCGCCGCGCGGTGCGACGCAGCGACTCGACGCGGCGCCAGCGGCGGATCGCCTCGTGGTTGCCGCCCGCGAGGACGTCGGGGATGGCGCGGCCGCGGAAGTCGGCGGGCCGGGTGTACTGCGGGTACTCGAGGAGCCCGGCCGCGAACGACTCGTCGTCGGCCGACGCGGCGTCGCCGAGGACGCCGGGGAGGAGGCGCGCGACGGCGTCGATCACGCACGCGGCGCCGAGCTCGCCGCCGGTCAGGACGAAGTCGCCGAGGGAGATCTCCTCGTCGATCGCGACGTCGAGCACGCGCTGATCGACGCCCTCGTAGCGGCCGCACACCAGCACGACGTGGGGATAGGTCGCGAGGCGGCGCACGATCGCCTGGGTCAGCGGCGCGCCGCTCGGTCCGAGGAAGACGCGGCGGGCCTCGCCCGCGGACTCGATCGCGGCGACCAGCGGCTCGCACCGCATCACCATCCCGGGACCGCCGCCGTAGGGCGTGTCGTCGACCGAGCGGTGGCGATCGTGGGTGAAGTCGCGGGGGTTGACGAAGTCGATGGCGAGGGCGCCCGCGGTGCGGGCCCGGCCGACGACGCCGACCGCGAGCGCCTGGTCGACGATCTCGGGGAGGATCGAGACGACCGTGAACCGCGGCATCACACGAGCGCCAGCGAGGGTGTCTCCGGGAGTCGCGGCATCACCGCGATTCTTCCGGCATCCCGTCGGGTGGCGTGATGACGACGCGGCGGGCCTCGACGTCGACCGACGCGATGAACGCGTCGACGACGGGCAAGAGTCGCTCGACCGCGCCGGGCGTGCCGTCGAGGTGATGATCGTGGTGGATCACCAGGCGATCCTGGGGGCCGAGCTCGACGTTGACGATGGTGCCCCACGGCGTCCCGTCGGGCAGCTCGACCGCGCAGCCGACCAGATCGGCGTAGAGCGCCTCGTCGCTGTCGGGATCGAGCTCGTCGCGGGCGACCCAGACCGCGCGGCCGCGCAGCTTGGCGGCCTCGTCGCGATCGGTGAGGCCCTCGAGAGCGAGCAGGTAGGCGCCGCCGATCGGCCGCGCCTCGACGATCGCGAAGCGGTCGTCGCCGAGCCAGACACCATCGACGGCCTCGAGCACGGTCGACGACGGATCGGTCAGGACCACCAGCACCTCGCCGCGAACGCCGTGGGCCTTGGAGACCCGCGCGATCTCGACGCGCCTCGCAGGCTCCGCGTCGGGGTCCATCGTTATTCGAGGATCTCGACCAGGATCCGCTTGCGCGACCGAGGAGCGATCTGGCTCACCAGGGTGCGCAGCGCGCGGGCGGTCTTGCCGCCGCGTCCGATGATCTTGCCGAGATCGCTCTCGGCGACCTCGAGCTCGTACACGCTGGCCTGACGCTCCTCGACGAGGGCGACGTGGACCTCGTCGGGCTTGTCGACCAGGCCCTTGGCGATGAAGCCGACCAGATCGGCGATGTCCGGGTCGATCGCGCCCGCGGGGCCAGCGTTGCCCGAGGGCTCCGAATCGGCAGGCATCCGATCAGGCCTTCGCGACGGCGGTGGCCGCGCGCTTCTGACGACGGACCAGGCTGGCGAGGGTCTCGGACGGCTGCGCCCCGACCTTTACCCAGTGCTCGTAGCGAGCCGCGTCCAGGTTGAACGCCTTGGTGCGCGGATCGAACGTGCCGATCAGATCGATGAACCGGCCATCACGCGCACGACGCTTGTCGGCGGCAACGATCCGGTAGAACGGGCGCTTCTTGGAGCCCTGGCGAGACATGCGGATGACGACCATCGAATTCCTCGAGACGGGTGACGGGAAGGCCGCGGAATCTACGGGGCGGCTCCGGGTCTGTCAAGCGTGCTATAGGACGAGCCCATGCGAGCGTACGCAGTGGTCCTGCTCGTGGTAGCGGCGTGCTCCGGACGCAAAGGCGCTGTCGATGAGCGTGGGCAAAATCGCACCCCGCCGCCGACTCCCTCGAGCGGCACCACCGTCACCGTGTTCGCGCTGGCCGAGGTTCGCGGCCAGATCGAGCCGTGCGGCTGCACGACCGATCCGCTGGGCGACCTGGCCCGGACCGCCCGGCTGGTGTCGGAGGCGCGGTCCCGCGGCCCGGTCGTGGTGGTCGACGCCGGATCGCTCCTCTATCCCCGCGATCAGGTCGATCCGGTCGCGCGGGCCCAGGAGGACCTCAAGGCCGATCTGATCGCGCGCGTATATACGGACGAGCTGCTGGCGGCGGCGGTCGGGCTCGGCCCCGCCGATCTCGCGACCGGCCCGGCCCAGGTCCGCCTGCCGCGCCAGGTCGCGAACCTCCCGGCCGCGGCGGGCGTCGCGCTCGCGGCGCCGACCACGATCGCGATCGGCACCGATCGCATCGGCGTGTTCGGCGTGATCGATCCGGCGCAGGTGCCGACGCTCGGCGCGACCGATCCGATCGCGGCGGCGAAGGCCGCGGTCGCGGGGTTGAAGCAGGCGGGCGCGACCCGCATCATCGGCCTCGCGACGATGGACAAGAAGGGCGCGGCCGAGCTGGTCCGCCAGGTCGAAGGCATCGACGTGATGGTGGTGGCGCTCGGCATCGCCGCACCCGAGCCCCACAAGGTGCCGTCGGGCGCGGTGGCGATCGGCACGACGTGGATGCTGTATCCGGCCAACCGCGGCCAGGTGGTGAGCCGCCTCGAGCTGACCTTGCGTCCGGGTGGCGGACCGCTGGTCGACGCGATCGGCCCGGGCGCCGCGGCCGATCGCAGCCGCGAGCTGACCGAGCGCCTCGCCACCGTCGACGCGCAGCTGGCGCAGTTCACCGCCGATCCGACCGCGGATCCCGCCTTCGTCGCGGCCAAGACCGACGAGCGCGCGGCGCTGGCGACGGAGATCGCCACCCTCGCGACCGAGCCGCGCCGCGTCCCGGCGGCGGGCAGCTTCTTCGAGCTGACCCAGCTGCGCATCGCCAAGGCCCTCGCGTGTGACGCCGAGGTCGTCGCCGCCAAGCAGGAGTACACGCGGGCCTCGGGCGCGGCCAACGTCGCCGCGGCGACGATCGCGCCGCCGCCGCCGCCGCCGCCAGCGGGCAAGCCGAGCTACGTCGGCACCGAGGCGTGCAGCGACTGTCATCCCGAGGCCGTGGAGTTCTGGAAGACGACACGCCACGCCCAGGCGTGGGAGACCCTGGTGAAGGTCGACAAGCAGTTCGACTACGACTGCATCGGCTGCCATGTGACCGGCTGGGCTCGGCCGAGCGGCGCGACGATGGGCGCCAACGAAGGCCTGCGCGACGTGCAGTGCGAGACCTGCCACGGGCCGGGCTCGATCCACGTCGACGCCGACGAGGCCCAGCTGAAGAAGACGATCGTCCTCGCGCCGCCCGAGAAGCTGTGCGGCAGCGAGTGCCACACGCCCGAGCACTCCGACACGTTCCAGCGCGAGGCGTACCTGCGCGACATCGTCGGCCCGGGTCACGGCGCGGCGGCGCGGACCAAACTCGGCGACGGACCGACCGGTCACGCGCTGCGCACCGCGGGCCTGGCGAAGGCGGCGTCGGCGATCGGCGCGGGGTGCCCGAAGTGACGGTGCGCCTCGGCCGCGGGCGTGCACCGATCCTTGCAATCGTGCTCGCGATGCTCTCACCTGCCTGCGGCACCGCGTCACCGACGCGACCGAGCGGTCCCACGACCACCACGCGCACGAGATCCAAGGCGCCGAAGCCACGGCCCGCGGTCGCAGCGACGGTCGCACCCGCTGACCCGGTCGCGGTCCCACTCGCTGCCACGGGCGTCCAGCGTGGCCTCGCGGTGTGGTACGCCTCGGGGAAGATGACGGCATCGGGGGAGCGGTTCGACAAGCGCAAGATGACCGCGGCGCACCGGACGCTGCCGTTCGGCACCCGGGTCCGGGTGACCACCGACCGCGGCGGCAAGTCGGTGATCGTGCGGATCAACGATCGCGGTCCGTTCGGCAACCCGAAACGCATCATCGATCTGACCGAGGCCGCGGCCGCGAAGATCGATCTCATCGATCGGGGCGTCACCGCGGTGACGATCGAGATCCTGGAGGCTCCATGACCCTGTCCTCGACAATCCTCGAGCTGCGCGGCGTCGCCAAGGCGTACGGTCCGGTGCTCGCGCTGCGCGGCGTCGACGCCAAGGTCGATCGCTCGGCCAAGGTGATCGGCCTGCTCGGGCCCAACGGCGCCGGCAAGTCGACGCTGGTGAAGTGCATGCTCGGCATCATCGGGTTCAACGGCCACGCCCGCGTGCTCGATCTCGATCCGCAGACCCAGGGCGCCGAGATCCGCGCCCGCGTGGGCTACATGCCCGAGAGCGACATCTTCCTGTCGGGCATGACCGCGGTCGAGCTGTGCGCCTACGCCGCCGAGCTGTCGGGCCTGCCCAAGAACGAGGCGCTGCAGCGGGCCCACGCCGCGCTCTACTACGCCGGCCTCGAGGACAAGCGCTACCAGGCGGTCGACGGCTACTCGACCGGACAGAAGCAGCGGGTGAAGCTCGCCCAGGCGCTGGTCCACGATCCCGAGCTGCTGTTCCTCGACGAGCCGACCAACGGCCTCGACCCGCGGTCGCGCGACGAGATGCTCGATCTGATCGGCGAGCTGCCCGAGAAGCGCGGCTGCACGATCATGATCTCGACCCACCTGCTGACCGACGTCGATCGGGTCTGCGACACCGCGATCATCATGCACCAGGGTCAGATCCGCTTCGCGGGGACGACCGAGCTCCTGCGCGCCAGCGCGGTCGCTGCGCGCGACTACATCGTCGAGGTCCGCGAGGGCGTGACCACGCTGTACGACGCGCTGACCGCGGGCGGCGCCGTGGCCCGGGCGTTCTCGCCGGTCGCGCTGACGGTGACGCTCCCCGAGTCGATGTCGCCGCGCAACGTGCTCGAGCTGGCGCGCGCCGCGGGCGTGCAGATCCGCATCCTCGAGCCGCACCGCGAGTCGATGGAGCAAGCGTTCTTGCGAGTGGTCAGCGGGCCCGCGCCGATCGCGGGACCGGGAGGTACGCCGTGACCGAAGCGACGATCGACACCGGGACGGCGGCGCCGCCGAAGCGCCCGGGCAAGGGCGTCATCCACGACCTCGGCTACGCGCGGTACTCGGGCGAGCGGCACTCGCCGTCGACCTTGTGGCGCGTGATCATGCGGCACCAGCTCAGCCAGATGTGGAAGACCTGGTGGCGGTGGAAGCTGTGGGTGGTCGGCGCGGTGATCACCACGGTCTGCGTCGGCCTGGTGATCTACCTGTCGCAGAACGAGATGTTCGAGCCGCTGCGCCACAACGGCGAGGCGGTGAAGATCATCGACGGCCTCATCCCCTACTCCTTCGCGTTCTTCCGCTGGTCGGCGTTCGGCATGACGATGACGGTGGCGTCGACGGGCATCGCCCGCGATCGCGAGACCGGCGCGTTCGGCTTCTACTTCTGCCGGCCGGTGCGGGCGCGCGACTACGTGCTCGGCAAGCTCGCGGGCATGACGATCGCGATGGCGTCGCTGTTGCTCGTCGGGCCGCTGTTGCTCGCCGCGTTCCGCATCGGCCTCGCCAAGGACACCGACGAGATGATCCGGCTCTTGCCGTGGCTCGGCCGGGTCGCGATCGTCGGCATCGCGGCATCGGTGATCTACGCGGCGCTGCCGATGGCGGTGTCGGCGCTGCTCGGCAAGCGCTGGCTCGCGCTCGGGCTGTGGGCCGGCTACTGGGTGGTCGGGACCGGCATCTTCGCGGCGATCGGCTACTTCACCTGGAAGCCGCTCATCGCGCTCGATCCCGGCGCGGCGCTGGGCTCGCTGGCCTACGGGCTGTGGGGCCTGCAGGTCCGGGAGGACGCCCAGGTCAGCATGACCGTCGCGCTGGTCAGCATCGGCGTGCACGTGGTGGTCGCGTCCGGCCTCCTGTACTGGCGGGTGTCGAAGGAAGCGGTCGGCGCGGTGGGGGCGAGCTCGTGACCGCCTCGATCGTCTCGGTCGACCGCGCGTCGAAGTGGTACGGGCACGTCCTCGGCGTCAGCGACATCTCGTGGGAGCTGTCGGGCGGCGTGATCGGCCTGCTCGGTCCCAACGGCGCGGGCAAGTCGACGCTGATGAAGATGATGGCGGGCCTCCTGCGCCCGAGCCGCGGATCGATCCGCGTGCTCGGCGGCGACCCGGCCGCCGACGCCAGCGTGCGCCGCCGCATCGGCTACGCGCCCGAGCACGAGAGCACCTACGACGAGCTGACCGGCCGCGAGCTGGTGACGACGCTCGCGCACCTCGCGGGCGTGCCGCGGGATCAGGCCGCCGCCGCGGCGATCGCCGCGCTCGACGTGATGGGCATGCGCGGGTCGATGGACCGGCGGGTGAAGGGCTACTCGAAGGGCATGCGCCAGCGGACCAAGCTGGCGGCGACCCTCGCCCACGATCCCGAGCTGCTGATCCTCGACGAGCCGCTGACCGGCGTCGATCCGATCGCGCGGGCCGAGATCATCGACAAGATCCGCAAGCTCGCCGCCGCGGGCAAGACCGTCGTGGTGTCGAGCCACGTGCTCTACGAGATCGAGGCGCTGACCCAGGACATCGTGGTGATCCACCGCGGCCAGGTCCTCGCCGAGGGCAACCTCTACGAGATCCGTCGGCTGATCGATCACCACCCGCACCGCATCCGCATCGAGTGCGATCGGCCGCGCGAGCTGGCGGCGGCGCTGGCGGGCAACGATCACATCAGCAAGATCATGATGGAGCGCAAGGCGGTGATCGTGGAGACCAAGGAGCCCGACCGCTGCTACGACGAGCTCGCGGTCGCGGTGCTCGAGCGCAACCTCGACCTCCGCGCGATGACGTCGCCCGACAACAACCTCGGCGCCGTGTTCGAGTATCTGACCAGCGGCCAGGGCCGCGCGAGGGCCAGCGAATGACCGCGATCGCACATGGACTGTCGGGCTGGGAAGCGACCACCGCGCTGGCGCGTCTGGCCTTGCGCCGCATCTTGCGCGGCAAGACGATGTGGGTCGCGCTCGGGGTGAGCCTGTTGCCGTGCGTGGTCGCGATCGCGATGACGGCGAACAATCAATACCCGGTGAAGATCTGGAGCGACCTCCTGATCCTGGTGCTGCCGCTGATCGCGATCATCCCGCCGATCCTGGTGGCGTCGTCGCTGTCCGACGAGATCGACGAGAAGACCGCGGCGTACCTGTGGTCGCGGGCGCTGCCGCGGTGGTCGGTGGTCGCGGGCAAGCTGCTCGGGCTGGCGCCGGTCGCGACCGGCGCGATCGTCCTCGGCATGGTGGTGTCGTGGCTCATCATCGGCGGACCGAGCGCGGTGTCGCCGGGGCTGTTCGGTCAGTCCATCCTCGGCGTCGCCGCGGGCACGATCGCAGCGTCGGTGGTGTCGGCGATGTTCGCGACGCTGGCGCCGCGGTTCGCGGTGCCGCTCGCGATCGGCTGGCTGTTGCTCGACTCGCTGGTCGGATCGCTGGACATCAACCTCCACGTCCTCGCGGTGTCGTTCGGCGCGCGCGCGTTCGCGCAGAACCACGACGTCGTGACCGGCGCCATCTCCCTGCTCGTGCTGACGACGATCGCGCTGATCATCGCGGTGCGTCGCATCGATCGGATCGAGTAGCGTGCGACCGATCGGGAAGCTGGCGTGGCACCGGCCGTTCGCGAAGAGCTATCAGCCGGCGGCGTCGGCGCCGGTCTTGTGGCGCGATCGCCTGGTGGTGGCCGATCGCGCCGATGCGCTGCTCGGCCTCGACGCGACGACCGGCGCGCAGGTGTGGACCCGCAGTGCGCCGCCGGGCTTTCACGGCACGCCGTGCCTGGCCGACGACGGCCGAGTCTTCGCGGGGACCGGGCGGCCGGGACTGACCGGCGGGCCGGCCGCGCAGCTGTTCGGGTTCGCGGCCGACGACGGCGCGATCCTGTGGCGGCGCGAGACCCCGAGCGGGATGGTCGCGGGCCCGGCGCTGGTCGGCGATCGGCTGATCACCAGCGCGCTCGACGGCTGCCTGTACGCGTTCGCGCGTGACGACGGCGCGCTGGCGTGGCGCACGCCGCTCGAGGGCGTCGCCGCGGCGACCCCGACGGTCGGCGCCGACGGCCTCCTGTGGATCGGCTCGTCGACCGGCCACGTCCACGCGGTGCGCGCCGACGACGGCGCGATCGTGCAGAGCCTGCAGCTGGCCGCGCCGATCAAGCGCGCGGTGGCGAGCAGCGCCCGCGGCCTGGTCGCGGTGACGATCGACGGCACGGTGTCGGCGATCGCGGGCGGCAAGGTCGCGTGGACCCGCGGGCTCGGCGGCCACAACCCGTCGGCGGCGACCGTCGCTGGCGGTCGGGTGCTGCTCGGCGCCGGCGACGCCAACCAGGGCACCAGCGGCCTCTACGTCCTCGACGCCGACGACGGCGAGGTGCGCAGTCACCTCGCGGTGCGCGGCTGGATCCACGGCGCGCCGAGCGTCGACGACGGCGTCGTGTACTTCGGCGCGACCGATCACAGCCTGCACGCGGTCGATCTCGGATCGTGCACCGAGCTGTGGAGCTTCGGCACCAGCTACGATCTGTGGTCGACCCCGCTGTGCGTCGACGCGTCGCTGTACTTCACGGCCCAGAACGGCTGCTATGCGATCGTCTGACGAGGCCTCGCTCGCCGGTCATCAGGTCTCGCTGTCGTTTCACCATCGTCTCCTCACCGATCCGGCGCGCATGCGCGCCTACTACCGCGCGATCCTCGACGAGATCCGCCCGACCGACGTCGTCCTCGATCTCGGCACCGGCAGCGGCGTGCTGGCGCTGTGGGCAGCGCAGGCCGGGGCCCGACACGTCTACGCGGTCGAGCCCCACGGCGTCATCGAGGTCGCGCGGCGGCTGGCGGCGGCCAACGGCCTCGCCGATCGCATCACCTTCGTCCACGCCGATCTGCGGCACCTGACGCCCGCGGATCTCGGCAGCCCGATCGACCTGCTGGTGAGCGAGCCGATGGGGAACTTCTTCGTCACCGACTGCATGCAGCCGGTGCTGCGCCACGCCCGCGGCTTTCTGCGCGACGGCGCGCGGACGCTGCCGCGATCGATCGCGCTCGAGCTGGCGGCGACGACGCAGCCGCTGCCGCAGATCGACTTCTGGGCCGGGCGGCTCGGCGCGCTGCGGCTCGACGCCGCGCTGCCGCTGGCGCTGCAGGAGGCGTGCTTCACCCACCTCGCGCCGCACGAGCTGGTGACCGCGCCGCAGTTCGTCGCGACCTTCGCGCTGGTCGAGGCGCCGTCGATCGTCGACGGGCGGGTCGGGCTGGCGGTGACGCGGCCCGGGATCATGACCGCGATCGCGGGCTGGTTCCGCGCCGATCTGGGCCACGGCCACGTGCTGTCGACCGGTCCGTCGGACGCGACCGCGACCCACTGGGGCCAGCTGGTGCTGCCGGTCGCCGCGGTCGCGGTCGAGGTCGGCGACGTGATCGAGGCCGCGGTGCGGGTCGACCTGATCGACGCGACCCTGCCGCGCAACGCGTTCGCGTGGGCGGTCGTGGTGCGGCGCGGCGCGGCGGTGGTGGCGGAGTTCCGCGGCGACACCGAGTGGCTGTACCCGCGGGGGCGATCGTGATCCACGAGCTGCTCGCCGCGACCTTGGCGTTCGAGCCGCCGTGGCAGGTGCCGCCGCCGCCGCCGTCGTCGCCGCGGATCGCCGACGTGGCGCGGACGCTCGACGAGGTGCTGTTCCCCGCCGCCGACGCGGCGAGCGACGATCCGCGGCTGCCGCGGACCCGCCGGGTGATCCTGCAGGGCCCGTGGGGCAGCGGCCGGCGATCGGGCGCGCTGACCCTGGCGGCGCAGGTGCGGCCGCGGCATCCGGGCGGTGGCTTCGTCGTCGTCGCCTCGGAGCTGCGGGGCAGCGGCGCGCAGCGACGGCTGTGCAACGCCTACGGCCAGCGCCTGCCGACGTCGCTGGCCGGGCCCGCGCTGGCGCAGGCGTACCGCGACGTGCTGCGGCCCCACGCCGGGCTGCTGATCATCGACGCCCGCCACGGCGTCGACGGCGACGCCCTCGACGCGCTGCTGCCGCCCGACACCTGGACCTGCATCGTGCTCCTGCCCGAGCGCGCGCGGGTGCTGCCCGACCTGCCGCGGATCTCGCTGGGCGGTTCGATCGCGATCGACGCCAGCGCCGGGCTCGACGACGACTCCGACGCGGCGAGGCTGGCGCAGGCGGCGCGGCTGTTCGATCCGGCGGCGGGCGCGAAGCGATCGATCCTGGTCCGGATCGCGGACGTCGCGCCCGAGCACGGCGGCGCCGCGGTCGACGCGCTGGTCGAGCGCGGCGTGCTGATCGCGCTCGCCCACGATCGCCGGGTCGCGGCGGCGCGGGGCTCGAGCGGCTTGATCGCGCCCGCGATCGCGCGGCGGTTCGTCGCGACCTACGGCGAGCTGGGGACGATGGTCGCGACCGCGGCGACCGCCGACGAGCGCGCGCACGCGCGGACGATCGTCGCGATCGAGTGGCCGAACCTGCTGCGCGCGGTCGATCGACTCGAGCCGGGCGACGGCGCGATCGCCGCGACCCTGGCCGAGCTGCTGGCGGGCGCCCTGATCGACGATCCGGCGCTGCGACCCGACGCGGCGCGGCTGCTCGCGCTCGCCGATCCGAGCACGCTGCCGCCCGAGCGCCGCGGCGTCGTCGCGCTGTACCGCGCCGAGCTGCTCGCCCACGACGATCCGGCGGCGGCGGCGGCGTGGTTCGAGGACGCGGCGCGACGCGCCGAGGCCGAGGGCGGCGCGGTGCTGCCGGTCGATCTGCTGTTGCGCAGCGCGCGGCTCCACGAGCGCGCGAGCGATCTCGACGGCGCGAGCCGCGCGCTCGATCATGCGTGGCACGAGCTCGCGACCCGGGCGCAGCGCGAGACGCTGTTGCGGCTGCGCGAGGTGCTGGTCCTGACGGTGCGCTTCGCCCGCCGCCGCGGCCACGGCGCCGCGCTGCGATCGCGGCTGATCGCGGCGCGCGCGCTGGCCGACGACGCGGGGCTGATCGGCGGCGCCGCGGCGGCGCGGCTGCTCGAGGCCGAGCTGGTCCGCGACAGCGGCGATCGCGCCGCGGCGATCGCGCTCGCCGACGAGGCGCTCGACGGCTTCACCCGCGACGGCGACGGCGACGGCGTGCTCGACGCCGCGGCGCTCCTGGTCGAGCTGCACCTGCGTGGCGGCGCGGTCGCCGCGGCCGACGCGGCGTGGCAGCGCGGCTCGTCCTGCCTCGGGCCCGAGCGCGCGCCGCGATCGCAGGCCCGCGCCTGGGAGACCTACGGCGAGCTGGCGCAGCACCACGGCGACGCCGGCCTCGCGCGCCAGGCCTTCGCCGCCGCGCTCGCGCTGTTCAACCGCAGCGGCGGCGCCGGGCGCTCCGGCGAGGCTCGGGTCGCGCGGCGCGTCGCCAAGGCGGCGGCGGCGGTCGGCGACTTCGCCGAGGCCGCGGTGCTGACGCGGCGCGCGCTCGCGATCCTCGGCGAGCTGCGCGACACCGCGGGGCACGTGCTGGGTCGCCTCGAGCTCGCCGACGCCCTCGCGCGGACCGGCAAGGCGCAGGCGGCGCTGGTGCTGGTCGGCGACTCCCGCCGCGACGCCGAGGCCCACGGTCTCGAGGCCGAGGCCAACGCCGCGGCGCTGGCCGAGGCCGAGTGTCAGCTGCGGCTCGGCGCGAACGCGGAGGCGCTGGCGCGGTTCGGCGACGCCCGGGCGCGGTTCGCGGCGCGCGGTGACGCCGCGGGCGAGGCGCTGGCGTGGCGTGGTGTCGCCGCGTGTCACGGCGCGCTCGGCAGCCCCGAGGTCGCGATCGATCATGCGCTCGACACCGCTCGCGCCGCGCTCGCGACCTGCGGCGATCCCGCGGTGGCGATGGCGATCGAGCTGGCGACCATGACGATCGCGCTCGATCGGCGGCGCGGCGCGATCGCGCTGGCCGCGGCGCTCACACTCGCCGAGCAGGGGTCAGCGCACGGCGATCGCTACTACGAGACCATCGCCCACTGCGGCCGGGCCCAGGCCCTCGGGCTCCTCGGCCAGCGCGACCTCGCGCGGCTCGCCCTCGACGACGCCAACCGCGCCGCCCAGGCGGCCGGCTCCCTCGAGCTGCAGATGATGGTCGAGGGCGCGCGCACGCCGTAGCGTGCCAGATCCTCGAGATCGTCGACCTCAGCGGACCACGGGGCTCCGCTTCGCCGCGTCGCGGCTCACTCCCAGAGCCACGCCTTCTTGCTCCACGGGTTGCCGGTGTGCGCGTTCGGCCCCTTGATCGAGCCGTCCTCGTTCTTCTCCGACTTCCACGCGCCCCAGCCGCTGTCCATCCACGTCGTGTAGTCCGGCGTGTTGTTCGTGATCTTCTTGCCGGTGTGGTCGTAGACGTAGTGCATCGGGAAGTGGCTCCACGCCGGGCACACCTCGGAGTCGACGTGACCGTCCTGGTAGAGCTTGAGATCGAGCTGGGTCCAGATCGGCGGGAACTTCAGCGGCTCGCTGCCGAACGGGTTGAGGCCGCCCGGGTTCGGCAGCATCGTGCGCGCGCCGACGATGTTGTGGGCGTGGACATAGGCGCCGTGGCCGCCGCTCGCGGTCGTGATCTCGACGCCCTTGCCGGTGGCGAACTGCTGGGCCGGGATGCCGTGGGTCTTGCCGATCAGCGCCTTGTCGTCGATCGACGCGTAGAAGCGCGTGATGCGCTCGTAGACCTCGACCTTGAACGTGACCGTGAACCGATTGCAGAACCGGTAGTCCGCCGCGGGCGGCGTGACCAGGCCGCTGGGGAAGGTCGCGCTCGGCTCGGGGTCGTGAACCGGCAGGCCGGCCGACTCGGGGATCCACGCGATCGACGACATGCTCGCGGTGTGGGTGTTGACGCGGATCAGCGCGCCGTCGCCGGTCGCGGCCGCGGCGGGCGCACCCGGGTCCATCTGCACCGCCTTCTTCTGCACCGTGCCGCCGCCCTGCCCGTCGGCGGCGTGATCGGCGGCGCCGCGCGCGGCCGCGACCTCGGGATCGGCCTGATCGCCACCCGCGGGCGCCGCACCCTCGGTGCGCAGCTCGGCGGAGGTGACCGCGTCGCCCGACAGCGCGCCCGGCGTGCCGCCGACGCCACCGGGCGCGGCGGGTCCTGCGGCGGCGGGAGCCGCGGCGGCAGGCTTGGACTGGATCGAGCGCTGCGTGGTGGCGGCGCTGGTGTTGCTCGGCAGGTTGCCGAGCAGGTGCTCGGCCGACTGACCGGCGACGACCGCGTCGGCGACCTGATCGGCGTGACGCTCGTGGACGTCGCCGACCTCGCCGACCCCGCCCGACAGCTGAACGCCCGCGCGCTGCTGCACGACGTGCGCGGCCTCGTGGGCGGCGAGGTGCAGATCGGGGTTGCTGCCCGCGAACGCGACGTCGTTGCCGGTCGCGTAGCCGGCGGCGCCCATCGCCGCCGAGCCCTGGGCCGCGGCGCTGTCGGTGTGGGCGCGGATGCCCGACACGTCGTGACCGCCGAAGGACCGCTGGATCGCGTCGAGGTGCGGCAAGGAGCTGCCCGACCCCGAGATGCCGTGCTCGGCCGCGGCGTGGACGTCGACGGCGCCACCGCCGCCCTTGCGCTGCACCGCGGGCAGATGGACGGCGAACGGATCGGCCTCGGGCGTCGCGGTCGACGCCTCGGCGGCCTGCACCGACGCGCCCTGCACCTGACGGCGCTGCACGGGGAAGCTCGCGGTCAAGGTGCGCTTGCCCGCGGCGGGCTCGACGTCACCTGCTGCGTCGCCAGCGTCGCTCTTCGATCGAGTGTCCAGTCCGTACGTCATGAGTCACCCCTCGGTGGTCATGGTACGCGACCGGCGGGCGATACCTTCCCCGGCTGGATCTCGAACACGTCGACGACGTAGGGGAGAATCTGAGATGGGTCGCTGCTCGGTCGATCGATCGCGATGACGAAGCCGGTGAGCCCGCGCTCGGTGAGCCGGAAGCGGATGAACTGGCGGTAGTGATCGATCCGCGCGGCGCCGCCGATCTCGTTGCCGTGGGCGCCGATCGCCGCGGCGAACGCGAGGTACCAGCCGAGGTGGGCGCAGCCGACCGCGATCGTGATCGCCGCGGTGAGGCCGACGACCACGCACCACTGGCCGACCGTGGCGGGCGCGACGGCGACGCCGTCGGCACCGACGATCGCGATCGCGAGGGCGCCGAGCCACGAGCCGACCCACAGCGCGCCGAGGACCCAGCCCGGCGCGCCGCGGCCGAGCAGCAGGCGGCCGACCGCGAGCGCGGCGGCGAGGACCAGCAGCATGACCGGCGCGATCCACCACGCCACCAGCGCGAGCCGCGCGAACACGAACGGCGTGGTGATCTGCGCGAGGCCGTG
>JAYTAJ010000476.1:0-4046 GCA_043737575.1 Myxococcales bacterium
CTTCACCATCGCCTCGGCCCGCGCCTTCTCCGACGCCGGGAAGTACTTCGCGACGTAGAGCTTGCCGACCGCCTCGCCGAGCGCGCCGCTGGTCGCCGACACGCCGCGCTTCCAGCGATCGCGCAAGGTCGGCGTGCCCGACATCGCCTTGCCGTAGAACCCGAAGTTCTCGTCGACGAACCGCTTGGGCAAGAAGTTGGCAGAGGCCTCGATGGTGCGGAACGTGAGGTACTCCTTCCAGGTCGCGAGCGGCTGCGTCCGCACCAGCGCCGCGATGCCGGTCACCGCGGTCGGGTGCCAGACCACGAAGTCGACCTGATCGCCCAGCCCGGCGGCGGTGAAGAACCCGCCCCAGTCGAGGCCGGGCGCGCGGGTCGTGAAGTCGCGCCGCAGCCACGGGTTGTTGCCCTGCTTGACGTCGGCCGACGCCGCGCGGGTCGCGTGGGTCTCGGCGATCGCGCGCTCGAGCGCGAAGATGCGCTTGGCCTTGGCCTCGGGCTCGGCGATCGCGGCGAGCTCCAGCACCGCCTCGATGTGAGACTCGTACTGCGCGCGCAGCTCGGCCATGCGCGGCGCGGCGTCGAGGTAGTAGTCGCGGCCGGGCATGCCGAGCCCGCCCTGCAAGAGGAACGGCGAGTAGCGGGTCGGATCGGTCAGATCCTGCGCGACCCACAGCCCGAACAGATTGCTGGTCTCGAAGTTGGTGCTGTTGATCGCGTCGACGTCGGCGCGGATCGACGCACCGAGCGCGCGCGCCAGCCCGGCGGCGTCGGAGATCTTGGCGATCGCCTCGAGCGCGGGCGCGATCGGCGCCAGGCCCTTCGCCTCGATCTCGTCCTCGGCCATGAAGCTCGCGTAGTAGTCGCCGACCTTCTGCGCCTCCGAGCCCGGGGCCGCGCCCGCCGCCGCCGCCTGGATCAGCTCGACGGTGCGCTTCGCGGTCAGCTCGCTCAGCACCGCGTTGGTGCCGAAGCTGCTGCGGTCGGCCGGGATCTCGGCGCGGTCGAACCAGCCGCCGTTGGCGTAGGCGAAGAAGTCGTCGCCCGGGCGCACCGCGCGGTTCATCCCGTCGAGATCGACCCCGGACGCGGCGGCGGTCGGGGCCGGAGGTGGCGTCGGGGTCGGCGGTGGCGGCGACTTGTCGCTCGACTTCTTGCCACACGCGGCGATCACGATGCAGACGGCGATCACGAAACAGCGCTTCATGGCTGCGATACTAGCCGTGCTAGCAATCAGCGGTGGATCACATCGCGTATGTCGCGCGCCAGGCGGTGTTCGATCGACGGCGCCGCACCGTCGGGTACGAGCTGTTGTTCCGCAACAGCGACGAGAACCGCGCCCGGATCACCGACGGCGACCAGGCCACCGCGACGACGATGCTGAACGCGCTGGTCGAGCTCGGGCTCACCACGCTCGCCGGCGCGCTGCCGGTCTACGTCAACCTGCCCGAGCGGTTCCTCCTCGGCGGCTACCCGATCCCGCTGCCGCCCGAGCGCACCGTGATCGAGGTGCTCGAGGACGTGCCGGTCACGCCCGCGCTGATCACCGCGATCCGCCAGCTCAAGGGCCAGGGCTTCACGATCGCGCTCGACGACTTCGTCTTGACCGACGCGACGCGGCCGCTGCTCGCGGTCGCCGATCTGATCAAGCTCAGCGTGCTCGGGGTCGCCCGCGTCGAGGTCGAGCGCCAGTACCACGAGCTGCGCGCGGCCGCCTCGGTCCCGCTGCTCGCCGAGAAGGTGTCGACGCCCGACGAGTACGCCGCGTTCCACGCGCTCGGCTTCGAGCTGTTCCAGGGCCACTTCCTCGAGCTGCCGATCATGTCGAAGGCGCGGCGGCTGCCTCACGATCGCGTGCGGCTCCTGCAGATCCTCGCCAAGCTGTTCGATCCCAACGCTCAGGTCCGCGCGATCGAGGCGCTGGTCGCGTCGGAGGTCGGGCTGTCGGTGCGGCTGCTCCGGCTCGCGGGCTCGACGGTGATGGCGCGCGGCGCGACCATCGGCAGCGTCGGCCAGGCGATCTCGCGGCTCGGCACTCAGACCGTCGCGGCCATGGTCACGCTGATCCTCCTGGCCGGCTTCGACGACAAGCCGCTCGAGCTCGCGCGCCACGTCCTGGTCCGCGCCCGCATGTGCGAGCTCCTGGCCCGCAACACCAACCTGCCGACCGCCGAGCTGTTCACCGCCGGCCTGTTGTCGTTGATCGACGGCATCCTCGATCAGCCGCTGGCCGAGATCCTGCGCACGCTGCCGATCACGCCGACGATCGATCAGGCGCTGCTCGGCAGCCGCACCACCCCGGCCGCGCGCATCCTCGACGCCGCGCGCCACCAGGATCGCGGCGAGCTCGATCAGATCGCGACGACCGGCCTGCCGTCGCAGCGGGTGTTCACCGCGTGGTTCGAGGCGATCCAGTGGACCGACGAGCTGATGAAGATCCTGTGATCGCTACGCCGCCTTGACCATGCGGTTGCGGCCGCCCTGCTTGGCCTTGTACATCGCCTGGTCGACGCGCTCGATCAGCACCTCGGGCTCGTCGCCGTCGCGCCACGCGGTCACGCCGACGCTGATCGTGAAGCGCACCGTCGCGCCGTCGGCGCCGACGCTCCACGTCCGCTTCGCCAGCTCGTCCACCAACGCCTGCGCCTTGCGCGCCGCGACCCGCAGCGACGCCGACGGCAGCAGGACCGCGAACTCTTCGCCGCCCCAGCGCGCCACCATGTCGCCGCGCCGCACCGACTCGCGGCAGAAGCCCACCAGCGCCAGCAGCACGCGATCGCCGACCGGATGACCGTGGGTGTCGTTGATCGCCTTGAAGTGATCGACGTCGAGGAGCAGCAGCGAGAAGCCGTCGCCACCCGACGCCGCCAGCTCGCCCAGCCGCGCCAGCTCGGTGTCGAACGCGCTGCGGTTCGCCGCGCCGGTCAGCGGATCGGTCGCCGCCGCGATGCGGGCGTGGCTGACGTCGCGCTTCAGCCGCTCGACCTCGCCGGTCAGCGCCGCGGTCTGCGCTCGATCGCGCGCCTGCTTGTCGGCCACCGCCAGGCGCAGGCCCGCGACCTCGCGCGCGATCACCTGGCGGATCTTCACGAGGTCGCCGAGCTGCGATGCCGCCTCCAGCCGCGCGCCCTTCTCGAGGATGCCGCGATCGTGGCTGGTGTTGCCCGCGCCGACCACCGCCAGCCCGTCGGACAGGACGCCGATGATGTGGCGCAGCTCGGCGTCGCGATCCGCGAGGTAGCGACGCTCCTTGTCGGCGAACTCGAGCGTCTCGCGCCGCCGCACCACCAGCTCCTCGGCCAGCTCGTCGGGCGGCGCCTCGGCCCGCAGCCGCGCCAGCATGCCGTCGAGCGCCTCCTTCAGCGGCGCCGCGCCCAGCTCGTCGATGTCGAGGGCCAGCGCCTTCACGCACGCGATCAGCGCGCCCGCCGCGTCGCCCAGCACCACCGATCGCGATCGACTCACCGCCAGCTCGTCGGACAGCTGCCCGATGCTGCGACGTTCGCGGAGACTCGCCAGCAAGCTCATCCCACCTACATCGACCGCTTGCGACGGCGCTTGAGGCCGTGGGTCAGTCGAGCTCGCCGTGGTGGAACCAGCGGCGGCGCGGCCGATCGAAGTAGAGCCAGAGGCAGTCGCCGCGGCGGGTCTCGGCGAAGTGGTACTCGCGGTGGACCTCGCTGGCCCACCAGCCGCCCGACACGATGTAGGGACCGACGATGTTGGTGACGGTGCCGTGCTCGAGGTCCGACAGCACCCAGCCGTCGTCGCGCATCCGGGTCGAGTGGATCGGCAGGAGCCGCGGTCGCGGCAGGACCCGACGGATCAGGCGCGGCGGGTGATCGCGGCGCGGGCTCGGCGCGGCCACGTGCTCGAGCCGCTCCCAGCCGAACTGCGCCTCGGGCAGGTGACCGGAGCGGAGCACGGCGCGCACGACGCTGTCGTCGCCGAGCTCGGCGCGCAGGCGCGCGAGGGCGGCATCGGCGGCGCGGAGATCGCGGCGCGGACGCTCGGCGAACAGCGCGAGCTGCTCGCGCGTCGCGGCGA
>JAYTAJ010000477.1:0-1694 GCA_043737575.1 Myxococcales bacterium
CCGACGCGGCGGTGGATGCGATCGATGGCGGCGAGGTCTGCGTCGCGCCGATCGCGGCGCCGAGCTGGCTCGACGGCTACCTGGCGTCGACGATCGGCCAGCTCGCGGGCGTGCCCGATCGCGCGACCGCGGCGCGGCGCACCACCGCGCGGACCTTCCTGCGCGGCGAGCTGGACGCGCTCGGCGTGACCGCGACCCTCGACGACTACGGCGACGGCGCCAACGTCGTCGGCCGCCTCGCCGCGACCACCGCGAGCGCCGACTGGATCGTCGTCGGCGCGCACTTCGACTCGGTGTCCGACAGCCCCGGCGCCAACGACAACGCGACCGGCACCGCGGCGGTGCTCGCGGTCGCGCGCGGGCTCGCGGCGCTGCCGTGCCGCGATCGCGGCGTGATGTTCGTGCTGTTCGATCAGGAGGAGATCGGCCTGGTCGGCTCGACGGTGTTCGCCGGTCGCCAGTTCCAGATCGGCACGCCGATCACCGCGGTCCACACGATCGATCAGGTCGGCTGGGACGCCGACGGCGATCGCCGCTTCGAGATCGAGCAGCCGACCGCGCCGCTGTGGGCCGAGTACCAGGCCGGCGCCGCGGCGATCGGCGTGACCGTGGTGCGCACCCCCAGCGCGGGCACCGATCACGAGGCGTTCCGCGAGCGCGGGTTCGCCGCGGTCGGCGTCACCGAGGAGTTCCTCAGCGGCGACACCTCGCCGCACTACCACACCAGCACCGACACCCCGGCGACGATCGCGATCCCGTACACCGCGGTCGCGACGCGACTGGTCACGTACGTCGTCGCGCGCGAGCTGGGCGCGCCGTGATCAGACGTCGACGCCGTCGGCCGCGAGCTCGGCCGCGGTCGCGCCGCGAGCGACGGTGCCGTCGGGGTGCTGGTACCAGCCGGGATCGCCGTCGCCGTCGAGGCGCCGCCGGTCGCGACCTCGTCGCCGATCGGCAGCGGCCCCATCGCCTCGTGGCGCTGGCTGTGCCGCGTCGCCCAGCCGCGCAGCCGCAGCCGCAGCGCGTCGAGATCGCCGGTCGTGACAAACACCAGCGCGCCGCCCGTCGCGGTGTCCTCGACGGCGACCGAGGTGCCGTCGATCGTCATCGGACAGCGATCATCGGCGGCCGCGACCGGCTTCGTCTCGGTGGTGGCGGGCGACGACTTCGATCCAGGACACGCGGCGAGCGCGATGACAGCGATCAAGCAGGACAGACGCATCATGAGTAACTCCAGGCGTGGATGACGGGGCGTCCGGCGCCTCGCGGGCCGGGCTCAGTAGGTCGCGGGCCTCGGCCGCGCGATCACCACCGCAGCGAGCGCGTCGTCAGCCACAGCGGCGGCCCGCTGGCCCGCGCGATCACCACCGCGGTCCACGTCGCCGCATCGATCCGCCTCGCGTCGCTCACGATGACCAGCGGCGTCGGCACGATCGCGAGCGGTGCCTCGGCGCAGCGCGCCAGCGGCTCCGGCACCACGCCGTGCTGTTCCTCGGTCTCGATCGCGCAGCACCGCCCGCGGATCGTCGCGTCGAGCTCGACGACCGGCTTGGCCTTGGCCGCGGCGCAGCAGCGACACGCCGCCGCGCGGTCCGCCACCGTCGGACACCGCGACGCGCGCGCGCTGCCGATCTGTCCGATCACGATCGCCAGGATCACGGCCACCGCGGCGAGCGGCGCGTGAGCGAGGCGAC
>JAYTAJ010000478.1:0-1693 GCA_043737575.1 Myxococcales bacterium
ACGTTGTGGACGCTGACCTCGGGGCGGAGCTGCCACGCCCCGACCTCGTCGACGAAGCCGGGCGTGCCCTCGGTGACGTCGACCAGCCGGACGTGGGCGCCCCACTGCTCGTCGCCGTGGACCGCGATCTGGCGCGCGCCGATGGTGGTGACCCAGTTGGAGTGACTCGTCGTGTCGCCGTAGCCGGCGAAGGTGCCGAGCGCGACCGGCCGCGTCGGGTCGGCGATGTCGACGACGACCATGCCGCCGCCCCAGAAGTTCAGGTACGCGCGGTCGCCGCGGATCGACAGGTCGTGGAGGAAGCGACCGGTCGCGGCGTTCGGGGTCGGGAACTGACCGAGGCGGCGCGGCGCGGCCGGGTCGGCGACGTCGTAGATCTCGAGGCCGCGATCGGGGTTGGCGAGGTAGGCGCGGGTGCCGTCGATCGCCAGCGTGTGGACGCCGAGCGGCCGATCGTCGACCGGCGTGCCGAGGTGCGCGACGATGCGCGGCGCGCGCGGATCGGTCACGTCCCACACCACCGCGCCCGCGCGGTTCGACGCCATGATCGCGTAGCGCGCAGGCCCGACCGCGATCAGCTTGACGTCGTTGTAGCGCTCGTTGGTCGTGCCGTCGGACTCGACCGGGCCATGACCGACGTCGACGATCGCGCCCGGGTCGCGGAGGTCGAGGATGCGGAGGCCGTCCTCGGCGCGTGCGAGATACGCGTAGTCGCCGCGGACACGGACGTTGACGGTGGCGCCCGCGTTCCAGGTCGGCCCCGCGTGCTCGCCGACGAGGACGAGCCCCGACGCCGGCGCCTCGACCAGCCGGTCGACCCGCTTGCCGACGACGGTGCCGACCAGGCAGCCCACGATGTTGCAGGTCGCGTACTGGCCGCGGAGCAGGCCGTCGGCGTCGGCGGCGCACAGATCGAGCGACCGCGAGCTGGTGGCGTCGACGCGGCGGTACAGGAACAGATCGTCGTCGGTTGCGATCGCGTGGGTCGCGTCGCGCGCGTGCAACAACCCGGCGAACTGCGCGGGCCCGAGGACGTCGAAGCGCATCGCGGCGGTCTGGCGCTGGCCGTCCAGATCGATCTGCAGGTGGTAGATGCCCTGCGGATCGCGGCCCGCCAGGCTGCCCGCGACGCAGGCGGTGCGGTCGAAGTCGGCGGGCTCGTCGTAGCCGGCGATCGGGTCGACCCGTCCGTCGACCGCCGCGTCCTCGGTGAGCGTCGCGCCGCCGCCACCACACGCCACCGCGAGTGGAACGATCAGCCCGGCCACGCGTACCATCGGCGGACTGTACCCGTGACGACCGCATCGCCACCGCGCGAATTTCTGGCCAGCGCCCATGCCATCCCGCAGTATGGGGGGATGGGCGCACGTATCAGGCCGCCAAAGACGGTGCGGCCCCGGGTGTCTCCCGAGGACGAGGCCATGTTCCTCGGCGCGATCGGCGGCGCCGTGCCGCTGGCGCAGCGCGATCGCGTGGCGCCGATCGCGGTGCGGACCGCGATCATCCCGGCCCAGGTGCTGCCGCCGCTGCAGGCCCTCACCCTCGAGGGCAGCGACGGTGACGTCGCCGCGCGCGGGCCTGGCGTCAACCGCGCCCAGATCGCCGAGCTGCGCCGCGGCAAGGTCCGCGCCGAGGCCACGCTCGATCTCCACGGCCACACCAGCGCCGAGGCGACGCCGCTGCTCGAGCGCTT
>JAYTAJ010000479.1:0-9256 GCA_043737575.1 Myxococcales bacterium
GGCACCTCGTTCGCGCGCGGCTGGGTCGGCTCGTCGGAGTACCCGTGCCACAACTGCCACAACTGGTACGCCCGCACGATCGTGTACTACCCGTCGACGCGCACCGTCGTCGTCCTCGACGGCTTCTACGGCTACGACTCTTGAGTCAGCGCCGCGCGGCGTACGCGGCGACCGCCTCGTCGTAGTGATCGTCGAGCGCGACCAGGCGATCGCGGATGTCGTACTCGCGCTCCATCTTGGCGCGCGCCGCGGCGCCGAGCGTCGCGCGCAGCGCCGGGTCGCGGAGTAACCGGCCGAGGCGCTCCGACAGCACGGTGACGTTGCGCTCGGGCACCAGGAAGCCGGTGACGCCGTCGTCGATGATCTCGTGGATGCCGCCGTGCCAGGTGCCGATCGGCACCACCGCGCTCGCGCTCGCCTCCTTCACGACGATGAGGCCGCTCTCGCGATCACCGTCGGCGCCCGTCACGCTCGGCGCCAGCAGGATGTCGGCGCCGCGCAGCCGCGCTTGCACCTCGGCGGCCGGCAGCGCGCCCGTGAACGTCGTGTGCGCCGCCAGGCCGAGCTCGGCGACCAGCGCCCGCAGCCGGGCCTCGCGATCACCGTCGCCGACGATCGTGAACCGCAGGCGCGCGCCGCGCCGCACCTGATCGCCGACCGCGCGGATCGCGTACTCGAAGCCCTTCTTCTCGACGAAGCGGCCGATCGCGATCACCTCCGGCACCTCGCCGCCGCGCGGCCCCGGCGCGAACTTCGCCAGATCGATCCCCAGCCGATACAGCCGCAGTCGCGCCGCCGGCACGCCGTAGTCGCGCAGCATCTCGTACAGCTCTTCGGACGCGCACAGCCCCAGCGTCATCGCCTCGCGCACCGTCTTCGCCGCCGTCAGCGCGTAGCCCAGGTACTCCGGCTGCCAGCGATGGACGCTCGTCAACAGCGGCACGTCGTAGCCATGGAACGTGATCACCAGCGGCAACCCCGCCGCCCGCGCGAACGGCGCCGCCCGCGCCCCGCCGACGCCGAAATGCGCGTGCACCAGCGCGAACCCACCGCCGCGCAGCCGCCGCGTGAACTCCGGCTGATAGTTCAACCGCCGGTACCGCCAGTCGCCGACGTGCACCGGCTCGAACGGAAACCGATCCGCGTGCTGCCGCTGCGCCGCGAACACCTCGACCCCATACCGCCGCGGCCGCGCGATCTCGTCGAAGATGAACGTCTGCGAGTACGGCAGAAAGTTCGACGCGAACAGCGCGACCTTCGGCCTCATCCCCGCCCCGCCATCAAAGAGCCATCAAAGACGCAAGCACATGATTTCGCATAGCTTTTTGGCATGTCCCATGTAAGAACAGGTTGACTCATCAAAGAGAACCTGCCCACGTCGGCACGTACTTCATGAACCGCGTCCCCGCGTCCGGATCGACGGGCACGATCGCACCCGCCTCCACCGCCTCCCGGATCAACCGCGACGCGGTCGCGCTGTTCTGCTTCTCGATCCCAAAGCGCTCACGCACCGACGCGTTGGTCAGGTGATCGCGGCTGACGTACTTCAAGCACGCGTGCAGATAGCAGGCACGGATGCGGTCTTCCTTCTCCATCTTGACCAGCGGGCGGTGCGCGAACAGTACCGCACGTGTGGCTTCGCCCGGGACCTCGAACAGCGGCGCGGGGAGCTGAAACAGCTCGGTCTGGAATACCACCTTGTCGATCCCGCTGCCGCGCTCCTCGCAGATCCCCATGCGGCGCATCAGCGACGCCAGCCGCTCGTTGCGCGATCGCGGTGCGGCGTCGAGCAGGCGATCGGCCGCCACCAGCGGCGCCCCCGGATTGGTGATCTCGAGCCGATCGACGAAGACCTCGACCATCGGGCCCGTACTCCTGGTTGCCCTTCTTCAGCGTCCGCGGCGAGACCGTGGTCCCGACGATCGCGTGGGTCGCATCGTCGACGCCCCAGACCAGATACGCCGCGGTCTTGCCGCTCAGCGCCGCGGCGTTCGCGAGCGCAGAGATGTACTCGCCGATCTCCTCGGGGTGATCGTTGTTGCGCTTGAACTCGACCCACTCACACTCGGCGGGCAGCTTGCACAGCTCTCGCACGAGCCCCGTCAGAAAGTCGGGCGAGCGCACCGCGGTCATCGCGCTTGCCGCTACCGATCGGGGGCGAGGGCGTCGATCATCTGCAGGAGGCCGTCGTCGAGATCGATGGCGGCGGTGAAGCCGAGGCGGTCCTTGGCGAGGCCGACGTCGATGGCGACGCGGAAGGCTTCGCCCTCGCGGTAGGGACGCTGGCCGACGTCGAGGAGCGCGATGGCGGACGGGCGGACGTGGTTGGCGATGGTGAGCGCCATGTCGAGCACGGAGGTCTCGACGCCGGTGCCGATGTTGTAGGTGCCGTCGGGGGCGTCGTCCTCGAGGCTGCGGACCACGGCGCGCACGACGTCGTCGATGCACACCAGGTCGCGGGTCTGCTGGCCGGCCGACATCGAGTAGCGGCGGCGCGACGCCAGGGAGTGGATGAGCGTGGGCAGGAACGTCGACGGCGCGAGGCCGGGGCCGTAGACCCAGCACGGCCGGAGGATCACCAGGTTCGCGCCCGCGGCGGCGGTGGCGGCGGTGACGGCGTGCTCGCCGGCGATCTTGGCCTGGCCGAGCGGCGACGCGCCGAGCAGCGCGTGGTCCTCGCGGAACGGCACGTCTTGCAGGCCGTAGACCTCGGCCGACGACAGGTACACGACGCGCTTCAGGCCGGGCATCGCCTTGATCGTCCGCACCGGCGCGTGGGCGTGATCGGCGATGCACTGCTCGGCGGAGATCGGGCGGCCGCCGGCCGACCACACCAGCGCGTCGAAGCCTTGCGGCGCTTGCTCGGCGGTGTCGCCGCGGCCGCTGGCGACGACGTCGTGGCCGAGCTCGCGCAGCTTCGCGACCACGGCGCGGCCGATGAATCCATGCCCACCCGCGACGAGGACTCGCATGCGGCCTTGTATCAAGCCGCGTCCGACGCCGCAACGTGGCGATACCATCGATGCCACGGCAGCGATCCGGCTTGCTGCTCGGTGACGCTGCGCTGTCCGTGAGTCACGGCGCCAGCTGCAGCGCCTCGCCCGCGCCGGGCCGGGTGCCGAAGTCGACGCCGACCAGCTGCTTCACTGCGTAGTACGGCAGCGCGAACGAGAAGCCGAGCGTCCCGACGATGCGCCGCCACGTCGTCGGGTGGGCGTGAGAGTCGGCCCAGATCCACGACACCGTCCACCACCAGCCGGCCCACACGTACAGCGGATAGAGCGCCTTCACCCGCGCGCCGTGGTAGCGGCCGAGGATGTGGTGCACGAACGTCATGAAGCGTCGGTAGAAGCCGGGCGCGCCGGCCTTGCGCTTGGCGAGGCCGCCGCCGAGATCGAGCCGCCGCCGCAGCCGCGCGGTCGGATCGAAGCAGAGGTACTCGTCGGCGGGCAGGCCGCGCGACACCCGGATGCCGAGCGAGGTCTCGTCCTCGATCGGCGTGTCGGTGTCCCAGCCGCCGAACCGCGCGAACACGCTGCGGCGATACGCGCCGCCGGTGCCGTGGACGTAGTCGACGCGATCGACCGGCGCGTCGTAGCGGGCGTAGGTCGACGGCAGCCGCAGGATCGACGTGAACCGCATGCAGCGCCGCGCGCCGAGCCAGCGGTACGCGCCCGAGATGGTCTCGACCTCGCCCCAGTAGTGGCGGCAGGTGAGGCCCATGCAGCTCGGATCGCGCACGAACCGGCCCTCGATGTCGGCGAGGAAGCGGGCGCCGACCGGGACGTCGTCGTCGTCGACGAACACCACGACCGCGCCGCGCGACGCGACCACGCCGGCGTTGCGCGCCTTCGATCCACCGAGCGGCCCCGAGCGGATCACCCGCAGCCGCGGATCGGCCTCGAGCGCGACCAGCTGCGCCGCGGCGTCGGCCGGCAGCTCGGTCGACTGCTCGATCACGATCACCTCGAACGAGTCGTGGTCCTGGCCGAGCAGCACCGCGACCAGCTCGACCAGCGCCTCGAGGCGGTTGTACGACCGCACCACGACCGAGACCCGCGGCGCCACGTCGTCGCTCACGCGGGCGTGGCGTCGCCGGGCCCGGCGTCGTCGACGGCGAGCTTGGTCGGCAGCAGGTGCTCGAGGCCGTGCTTGCGCAGCCGGTAGTACAGGGTCGAGCGGTTGATGCCGAGCATGCGCGACGCGCTCGCGATGTTGCCCTTGCTCTTCTCGACCGCGGCGATGATCTCGCGCTTCTCGCTGTCGAGCAGGCGCTCGGCGAGCGAGCGGCCATCGTCGGACGCGGGCGCGAGGTGGGTCGGCTGCGACGGCGCCTCGCTGACCGTGACCGGGAAGCTGCCCGAGGTCTGGTGGGCGCGCCGTCCGAAGTCGAGGTGGGTCGCGCCGAGCTCGCCGCCGCGGGCGAGGATGGTGGCGCGCTCGATGATGTTCTCGAGCTCGCGGACGTTGCCCGGCCACGGGTACTCGCGCAGCTTCTGCACCGCGTCGGCGGCGAGGCTGACCGAGCGCGAGCCCATCGTCCGCGCGAACTTGGCGACGAAGTGCTGGGCCAGGAGCGGCACGTCGCCGTCGCGCTCGCGCAGCGGCGGCAGGTGGATCGGGAACACGTTGAGGCGGTAGTAGAGGTCCTCGCGGAACTCGCCCTCCTCGATCATCTTCTCGAGGTTGCGGTTGGTCGCCGACACCAGGCGGACGTCGACCTTGATCGTCTCGTCGCCGCCGACCCGCTCGAACTCGCGCTCCTGCAAGGTGCGCAGGAGCTTGATCTGCACCTCCATCGGCAGGTCGCCGATCTCGTCGAGGAACAGGGTGCCGCCGTCGGCCAGCTCGAAGCGACCACGGCGCCGCTCGACCGCGCCGGTGAAGCTGCCCTTCTCGTGGCCGAACAGCTCGCTCTCGAGGATGCCGGGCGCGAGCGCCGCGCAGTTGACCCGCACGAACGGCTTGTGCTCGCGCGGCGAGTTGATGTGGATGGCGTGGGCGACCAGCTCCTTGCCGGTGCCGGTCTCGCCGCGCAGGAGCACCGTCGAGCCGGTCGGCGCGACCTGCTCGACCTTGGTCAGCACCTCGCGCAGCGCCACCGACTCACCGATGATGTTGCCGAAGTCGAACTCGCCGTGGATCTGCTGGTTGAGGTAGCCGGTGTACTCGGCGAGCTGCGCCGCCATGCGCCGGTTCTCGCGCTGCAGGTGGAAGCGATCGAGCGCGTACTGCAGGATGCCGCGGACCTCCTTGGCGTCCCACGGCTTGGTGACGTAGCGGTAGACCTGCCCGAGCGTGATCGACTCGATCAGCACGTCGACGTCGGTGAACGCGGTGAGGATGATGCCGACCGCGTCGGGCCGCACCTCCTTCGCCGCCTTGAGCAGCTCGAGGCCGGTCATCTTCGGCATGCGCTGGTCGGTGATGATCACCGCGATGTCGCGCTGCTTCAGGACCTCGAGGGCCTCGGCGCCGCTGGCGGCGCTGACGATGTCGAACACCTTGCGGAAGTTGAACCGGAAGGCGTCGAGGTTGTCTTGCTCGTCGTCGACGACCAAGATCGGATACTGCTTGGGGTCGAGAGGTTGCGTCACCGCTGGGGCGTACCACGACGCCCCGGGCGCTGTCGTCCCGCGCTGTCGCCCCGCGCAGTCGTCCCGGACCGCCGTCACGCGGCAGCCTACATGTAGAGAAAAGTGGATCCTGCTCCGACCCTGCCCTACCGTCATCGGATGGCAGTGTCGCCCCGTCCTCCCACGCCCAAGCCGATGGCGGGCGCGCGGCGCCTGACCGTCTTCCATCGGAAGGTCGAGCTCGGCCTGTCGGCGACCGCGCTCGAGCTGGTGTTCGAGTCGCCGAAGGTCGTGTCGGAAGGCGCGCTGCGCGGCGATCGCTTCGCGGGCTCGACCACGATCACGATCGACCTCGCCGCGCTCGCACACCGCCTGTCCGACCTGCCCGACGCCTCGACCGCGCGGCGCGTCGCATCGCTCGCGGGCGACGATCCGCGGGTCCGTCACCGCGCCCGGCAGATCGCGTTCGACGAGGCCCGCCGCCTCGCCCGCGGCTCGCTGATCCAGCCCGAGATCGATCTGCAGGTCCGCAGCCACGGACCGATCGTCCACTTCGCCCTCGACGTCGAGGCCACGCTCCGGAGAACCGCATGACCAGTTCGCCCCCCAGCAACACCCTCGCTGACGCTCGGCTGACCGAGCTGTACAGCGTCCGTGATGTCGCCCGACTGTTCGCGCTCCAGGAGTCGCGCCTGCGCTACTGGATGCAGACCGGCTTCGTCGGGCCCACCGTGCGCAAGGGCGGCCGCTTCTACTACACGTTCCGCGATCTGTGCGCGGTGAAGGCGGCGAAGGATCTGCTCGCCGCGGGGCTGACCGCGCAGAAGGTCCGCAAGAACCTCGAGGCGCTGCGGGTCGCGCTGCCCGGCGACGCCCATCCCGCGCTGCGGCTGCGGCTGTGCTCCGACGGCGAGTCGATCGTCGCGCTCGCCGACGATCTCGCGTTCGTGCCCGGCACCGGCCAGGTCGTGATGGCGTTCAACCTGCCCGCGCTGGGCGGCCAGATCGCCGAGCTGCTGACCGTCGCGTCGGCGCCGCCGGCCGACGCGGTGCCCGCGATCGTCGAGGACGATCCGACCGAGGCCAACCTCGGGCCGACCGCGTACACCTGCTTCATGGAGGCGTGCGCCGCCGAGGATCGCGGCGACGTCACCGAGGCCGAGGCGCTGTACCGCCGCGCGCTCGACGTCGATCCGGCGCTGGCCGCGGCGATGACCAACCTCGGCAACCTCCGCCACCGCGCCGGCGCCGCCGCCGAGGCCCGCGCGCTGTACGAGCGCGCCCTCGAGTACGATCCGTCGCAGTCCGAGGCTCGCTACAACCTCGCCAACCTCCTCGACGACACCGGCGAGACCGAGCTGGCGATCGCCGAGCTGCGCCGGGTCTGTCAGGCCTCGCCCGACTTCGCCGACGCTCACTACAACCTCGGGCTCGCGCTCGCCCGGGTCGGCGGCACCGCGCAAGCCAAGCGTCACCTCGAGCGCTACCTCGAGCTCGACGCCGCCAGCGAGTGGGCCGGCCGCGCCCGCGAGTACCTCAGCTCGCTCGCGGCGTGATCGTCAACGCCGCCAGCTCGGCGGCGTGGGCGGCCTCGAAGGACGCGCGATCGATCGACAGCGTCAGATCGCCCGGCGCGTCGGCGTAGCTGCGGGCGCGCAGGCTGGTGTCGTCGCGGTAGCCGAGCTTGACGAAGACGCGGCGCGACGCGACGTTGTCGGGCACGACCGAGGCGTAGATCGCGGTGAGGCCGAGCGTCGCGAAGCCGAACGCGTGGATCATGATCGCGAAGCGGGTGCCGAGGCCGCGGCCCTGGGCCGACGGCGCGCCGATCAGGAACGCGAACTCGGCGGTGCCGTCCTCGAGGCCGCGCAGATCGGCGTCGCCCGCGAGGTCGCCGTCGACGAACAGCAGGAACTGGCGGGCGCCGTCCTCGGCCAGCTCGGCGTAGTGCTCGAGCACGTCGTCGGCGTCGAGCGACTCGGTGTGGCCGAGGAGCGCGGCGTTGCTGGGATGGTTGTACGCGACCGCGAGCCGATCGGCGGCGACCGCCAGCTCGGCGTCGGTCGGCTCGCGCGCCGACAGCGTGGTGCCGTCGACGACCCAGTCAATCTGTACAGAGCCGGACAAGCGCTTGGCCCGGGCTTTCAGCGATTGATCACGTGGACGGCCTCGCCGAGCGCGACCGCGACGGCCTCGCGCAGCGCCTCGGACAGGGTCGGGTGCGGATGCACGGTGAGGTTGACGTCCTGAGCGACGGCGCCCATCTCGATCGCGAGCGCGGCCTCGCTGATCAGATCGCCGGCGCCGTTGCCGACGATGTGGACGCCGAGGATCTCCTCGGTCTTGGCGTCGATGATGACCTTGGCGAAGCCGTCCGGGTCGTTGACGCTGAGGGCGCGGCCGAGCGCGGCGAACGGGAACTTGCCGACCTTGGTGGTGTGGCCCTTGGCCTTGGCCTCGTCGTCGGTGAGCCCGGCCGACGCGATCTCGGGATCGGTGAACACCACCGCGGGGATGGTGCGCACGTCGACCGCGGCCTTGTGGCCGGCGATGATCTCGGCGACGACCTCGCCCTCCTTGGTCGCCTTGTGCGCGAGCATCATGCCGCCGACCAGATCGCCGATCGCGTAGACGCCGGCGACGTTGGTGCGGAGCTGATCGTCGACGGTGACGAAGCCGCCCTTGCCGAGCGCGACCCCGGCCTCGGCCAGGCCGAGGGTGTCGCTGTTGGGCCGCCGGCCGACCGACACCAGGATCACGTCGGTGTCGATCGTCACGAGCGCGCCCGCCTTCTCGATCGTCAGCACCGCGCGATCACCCTCTGGGGAAGTCTTTACCTCCCAGGACTTCGCCTTGGCGTCGGTCACGACCTCGACGCCCATCTTCTTCAGCTTGCGCGCGACCACGGCCACGCACTCCTTGTCCATCGACGCCAGGATCGACGGCAGCGCCTCGACGACGGTGACCTTGGTGCCGAACTTCGCGTAGACCATGCCGAGCTCCAGGCCGATGTAGCCGCCGCCGATCACGACCATGCGCGCGGGCAAGGTCGTCAGCGCCAGCGCGCCGCTCGAGTCGAGGATTCGCGTTTGATCGGTCTTGAAGCCGGGGATCTCGAACGGTCGCGAGCCGGTCGCGAGCACGACGGTCTTGGCGATGATCGTCTGCGGACCCTTGGGCCCGGCGATCGTGATGACGTGGCCGTCGGGGCCTGGCTTGCCGAGGGTGGCGGCGCCGTCGAAGACGTCGACGCCGTTGCCCTTCAGGAGCGTCCGGACACCGGACGTCAGCTTGGTGACGACGCCGCCCTTCCAGGTCTGCAGCTTCGCGAGATCGATGGTGGGCTTGCCGACCGTGATGCCGAGCTGATCGGCGTGGCCGATCTTGTCGAAGGTCTTGGCGGCGTGGATGACCGCCTTCGACGGGATGCACCCGACGTTCAGGCACACGCCGCCGATGTACTCACGCTCGATGATCGCGGTCTTGATCTTGAGCTGGCCGAGGCGGATCGCGGCCGGGTAGCCACCCGGTCCCGCGCCGATGACGACGGCGTCGTAGCGCTGTGCGGACATGTCCCCGGGTACCGCGGCGCCGACAGCGCGTCAAGACGAGCGCGGAGCCAGTCCTACATGTCGTCGCGGACACACCGTCGCGCCGACCGCGGAATGCGTTACGCTCCG
>JAYTAJ010000480.1:0-9241 GCA_043737575.1 Myxococcales bacterium
CTCTGAGCCAGGATCAAACTCTCCATGTAAAACATGTTCGCTTCCGACAACTTGCGCTGTCGAAAGTGAGCCTGACCTGATGCTCTCCGGTCGGTCGACTCCTCCCCTTGCGGTTCGGAACCAAGTCTCCCGGTTGAATCAGGAAAGTTACCGTATCATCCGGTCCAGCTCACGCTGGTCCGGTTTGTTGCCGCGCACGCGCCTTACGTCGCGCACGCAGCGAACCCCAAACGCTCTCTTCCGCTATCCAGTTTTCAGAGACCCACCGATTGGCCTGAGGCTTCATCGGGCACCCAAGACTCCGAAGGAGGTCTTGGGCCAAGTAACTACTCACGAACCCGGAGACTACACCCGGCCGCTTTCGCGTCAAGTCGTCGTCCCGAGGGAGCGGATTACTATCACACCGCTCCGCGAATGGAAGTCCCCTGCGGCGGAATTTTTCACCGCAGGTTTTTCCTTCGCGCCCGGGCTCAATCGGGCGGAAAGATCGGCTGCGGCTTGAGCTCGCGCGCCTCTGCCGCGAGCGCGCCCCAGACCAGGAACACCACGATCCACGCGCTGGGCATCCACACCAGATACTCGGGGAACATCTGCGCGAAGCCGAGGAGGTAGCCCGACACCACCGTGACCATGAGGAAGATGGTGATCGCCTTGCTCTCGGCGGTGCCGATCTTGAGCATGCGCAAGGACGACGCCATCAGGTACGCGCCGACCAGCATGAGGCCGGGCAGCGCCAGCCACACCCAGCGCGGCGTCACCAGGCCGTCGCCGAGGAGCTTGGGGCCGCCGAAGCCGTGGTGCGGATCGGCGTACTTCAGGAGCGCGAGGAACCAGATCACCAGGAGGCCGCCCGCGAGCGTCGTCGGCACGCCGAAATAGATCCGCGTCGGCGTCGCCTCCTCGGCGGCGACGTTGAACCGTGCGAGGCGGAACAGCGCGGCCAGCACCCAGATGATGCACGACGCCGCGAGGTACGCATGCCCGAAGCCGTGACCGAACGGCAGGTCCAGCCCGACCAGCAGCGGCGACGATCGCAGGAAGCTGTAGAGCAAGAACGCGGGCGCGACGCCGAAGTTCAGGAAGTCGGCGAACGAGTCCATCTGCACGCCGAACTCGCTGGTCGCCTTGAGCTGACGCGCGACCAGCCCGTCGAGGCGATCGGTCATCACGGCGTAGATGATCATCCAGCCAGCGAGGCGCCAATCGCCGGAGTGGGCGCTGGCGAGCGACACCAGCCCGAAGACCAGGCTCGCCGCGGTGAGGAGATTCGGCGCCAGGTAGCGGACGCGCATCGTCGAGGCCAGCTTACTCCCTCCGTCGCCGAGCGCGCACTCACGCGGCGCGCATTCGCTCGCGGCTCAGGCGGGCCGCGTCTCCATCAGCTTCGTGAACAGGCGCTGTCCGAGGCTGTCGACCATGAGGCGCTCGACGATGCGCTCGATCTCGTCGCGGCTGGCCCCGGCGCGGTAGGTGAAGCGGATCCCCATCCCGGGCTCGCGGGCGCCGGCCTCGGCCTCCGACTCGGCCTCGGTGACGATCCACTGGACCTCGCCGATCAGGCTGAGCGGCTCCTCGAGCTTGGGCACGAACAGCTGGAACAGGAACTCGGTGCCGATCGGCAGCGGCCGCGTGGTGCGGATGAACGTGCCGCCGCGCGAGATGTTGCGCGTGAAGTCGGCGAAGAACGCGTTCTGGCGCTTGTACTCGACCTTCAGCTCGATGGGAGCGCGATCGGTACCGCGGCGGTCGCTGTCGCTTGCGTCGTCCATCGGGAGCCCGCAGTGTATCAGCGCCCGCGCGAACATGCCTCTCCTCGATCGACTCTCGCGCCTCCCCGCACCGCTGCGGACGCCGCGCGTCGCGGTGTGGACCGCGATCGCGATCGTCGCGACGCTGGGCCTGACCCGGCTGCCGCTGTTCGGCGTGGTCGGCTACGAGCTGGCGCTGGTGATGGCGGCGCTGGGCTCGATCGCGGGGCTCGATCTCGGCGCGGCGTGGGTGCGGCGGCGGCGGCGCGGCGCGGCGCCGCCGGGGCTGGCGCGGCTCCTCGGCGAGGCGGTGCTGGCGCCCGCGCTGATCATCCTCGTGCCGCTGGCGATGATCGCGACGCGCGGCCTGTGGGTCTTGACCTGCGACTGGCGGTTCGGGCTCGAGGCCTACGTCGCGCTGGCGATCGCGTCGACGCTCCTGGCGGCGGCGAGCGGCGCGCTGATCGCGGTGTGGGTCGGCCCGCGTCGCTACCTCGGGCCGGCGGCGCCGTACCTGGCGCTGGTGGTGCTGATCGTCGTCGGCGTGCATCGGTTCTTCAGCGCGCCGCCGGTCTTCACCTACAGCCCGCTGGTCGGCTACTTCCCGGGCAACCTGTACGACGAGGACATCCGGCTGCAGGCGGCGCTGGCGTGGTCGCGACTCGAGCAGCTGGCGTTCGTCGCGGCGCTGGCGCTGGGCGCGGCGGCGCGGTTCGATCGCACGCGGCTGGCGGTGCGGGTGCGTGGGCCGGGCTGGCGGTGGCCCGCGGTCGGCGGCGCGATCGCGGCGGCGGCGGTGGTCGCGACGCTGCGGCTGTCGGCGGGCACGCTCGGCTACGCGATCGACGCCGACGACATCGCCGACGAGCTGGGCGGCGTGCGCCGGACCCCGCACTTCGTGATCCACTACGCCGATCGTCCGGCGATCGCGGCGGAGATGGATCTGATCGCGGCCGATCACGAGCTCCGCCTGGCCCAGGTGTGCGCGACGATCGGCGTCGACCTCGATCGGGTCGGCACGATCCACTCGTTCTACTTCGCGAGCGCGGACCAGAAGGCCCGGTTGATGGGGGCGCGTCGCGTCGAGATGGCGAAGCCGTGGCGGCGCGAGATCTACCTGACCGCCGAGGGCTTCCCGCACGGCTCGCTGCGCCACGAGATCGCCCACATCGTCGCGGGCAGCTTCGGCGATCCGTGGTTCCACGTCGCGGCGCGGCGGGTCGCGGGGGTGCCGGTGTTCGTCAACCCGGGCCTGATCGAGGGGCTCGCGGTGGCGATCGACTGGCCGGGCGGCGGCCGATCGATGACGCCGCACCAGGCGATGCGGGCGATGGAGCTGCTCGGCTACGCGCCGCGCGTCGACGAGGTGTTCTCGGTGAAGTTCCTGACGCTGTCGTCAGCGCGCGGCTACACCGCGGCCGGATCGTTCCTGCGCTTCCTGCTCGATCGCTACGGCGCGGCGCCGGTCCGCGCGGTCTACGCGTCGGGCGGCGACTTCGCGGCGGCGTTCGGCCAGAGCCGCGACGCGCTGGTCGCCGAGTGGCGCGCGATGCTGGCGACGGTCGAGGTGCCGCCCGCGGATCTCGAGGCGGCGCGCGAGCGGTTCCGCCGCGGCGGCGTGTTCTCCCGGCCCTGCCCGCACGCGATCGCGGCGCGCACCGAGCGCGCGGCGCGCCAGGCCGGCTCCGGCGATCGCAAGGGCGCGATCCAGACGATGCGCGACGTCTGCCGCGACGCCCCCGACGAGCCGGGCTACGCCCTCGAGCTGGCCGAGCTGCTCGCGGCGGGCGACGACGACGAGCGGCGCGAGGGCCGCGACCTCTACCAGCGCTGGACCGAGGCCGAGGCCGGCGCGGCGGTGGTCGCGGTCGCCCTCGACGCGCTGGCTCAGCTCGACGCCCGCGGCGGCGATCGCGTGGCGGCGCGCGCCCACATCGCGGCGGCGCTGGCGCTGCCGCTCGACGACGATCGGCGGCGGCCGTTCGAGGCGGTGATGGCGGCGCTCGACGGCGGCGATCTCGCGGGACCGTTCCTGCGCGGCTACTTCTTCGGGGCCGGCGATCGCCTGGCGTGGGCGTTGATGGCGTCGGCGATGGCGCCGCACAGCGCGCTCGCGCGCTACCTCCTGGCGCTGCAGTGGAACGAGCGCGGCCAGTACGCGCTGGCGGTGCCGCTGCTCGATCGCGCGCTGACCGGGACGCTGCCGAGCCCGCGCTTCGTCCGCGCGGGTGCGCGACGCCTGGCGGTGGCGGCGTGGCGCATCGACGATCGCGCCGCGCTCGCGCACGCGATCGCGCTGCTCGAGGGCACCGGCGTCGAGGTCGACCGGCTGCACGCCATCGATTGGCGCGAGCGCGCCGCCCACGCCGACGCTACAGGCCGCTGAGGAACTTCCAGCTGTCGCCGGTCCACTCGAGGATCAGCTCGTTCTGATCGCGCTTGTCGGTGCGGCGATCCTGGCCGCGAGCGTCGACGACGGTGAAGCTGGCGTCGACCAGCGCCTCGACGTGCGCGACGCAGCCGGTCGGCACCTCGCCGGTGGCGGGGCAGGTGCGGCGGATGGTGATGTACTTCATCGCGTAGCGGATATCGGTCGCCATGCGGAAGCGGCCGACCAGCACGTCCTTCAGGCCGTCGTAGCCGTAGTCGTCGGCGCCGACCGGGGTGCCGCTGTCCTCGAAGTACTTGTCGGACGCCATGAGGAACAGCGCCTCGGCGTCGCCCTTCTCGACGGCGATCCGGTAGTCCTCGACGCGGTCGAGGAGGCCGCGGTTGATCTCGTCGTTGGAGATCCTGGTGCCGGGGATGGTGTTGGAGCGCCGCGCGCAACCCGCGAGCAGAGTCGCCGCGAGGGCGAGCGACAGACCGGCGACTCGAAGCAGAGGACGTTGCGCTTGCATCTCGACGGAGAGTGATAGCAAGCGGCGGGCCGAGTCAACTCGACGTCGTCGTCGCCAAAGCCCGCGCCGCTGCTGGAGATCGCCAGAACTGGAGACGTGCCAGAAAGGCACGGAAGTCTTTGTCGAGGTTGTCAACCTGGCGAAGGTAGACGTCGGTGACGCGGGTGACGGTGAAGCGCGCGGCGGCGGCGCGCAGCTCGATCGGAAACGCGGCGCGATCGTCGGCGGTCCACGGCAGCGCGGCGCGGTGGGTGGCGATCAGGGCGTCGGCGAGCGCGGGGCGGAGCCCGCCGTCCCAGCACCAGTCGTGGACCGCGACCGCGACGTCGTAGACCAGGCTGCCGGCGGCGGCTTGCTCGAAGTCGAGGATCGCGGCGAGCGCGGCGCCGTCCCACAGCACGTTGTCGCGGAACAGATCGCCGTGGATGAGGCCGCGGGTCGCGCGATCGCGGATCGGCGCGGCCTCGGCGAGCGCGGCGAGCTCGGGGCCGAGCACGGCGATCGCGTCGGCCAGGGCGGGATCGGTGGCGTCGCGAAAGCCGTCGAAGCGGCGCGCGATGTCGGCGAAGCGGTAGATGCCGTCGCGCCAGGTCGCGGCGCCGCGGGCCAGCCCGAGGCGATGGATGCGCGCCAGCGCGGCGCCGATCGCGGCGGCGTCGTCGACGGTGACCTCGCCGGCGCCGCGGGGCCGGCCGGCGACCCACGGGAACACGCTGACCAGGAGGCCGCGGTGCTCGATCCACGGCCGGCCGTCGCGGGCCGCGCGCGGCGGTGGCGTCGCCACGCCGCCGTCGGCGAGCGCGGTCACCAGCGCCGCCTCCCACGCGACGTCGGCCGCGGTCTTGCCCTCGTTGACGCGGACGAAGAACCGGCCGCGCCCGCAGTCGAACGCGAAGTTCGAGTTGATCGTGCCGGCCGCGATCGCGTGCACCGCGTCGACCGCGCCGAGGTCGGCGGCGTCGGCGATCGCGCGCGCGTCGGCGCCATCGAGCTGCGTGAACGTCGCCACGGTCGCCAGCATAGTGGATCGGGTCCGGGTTATGGTCGCTCGGTGGACGACGCTGAACGCGCCGCGCTCGCGACGAGCCACCTGGATCTGCCGCGCCGCGCCGCGGCGATCATCTACCCGCGGGTCCGCGAGTACATCGACCTCGACGAGCTGGTCGGGCTCGGCAACCTCGGGCTCACCGAGGCCGCAGGCCGCTACGATCCGGCGTCGGGTGCGAGCTTCCGCACCTACGCGTGGTACCGCGTCCACGGCGCGATCCTCGACGGCGTGCGCCGCATGGCGAACCTGCCGCGGCGGGTCTGGGCTCGCATCACGGCGCTGACCGCATCGGCCGCGTACCTCGAGGCCGCCGCGAGCCGCGCCACCGTCGCGCGCGACACCGCGGGCGCCGCGACCACCGCCGATCAGCTGCGCGCGGTGCAGACCGCGCTCGGTGCGATCCGCACGATGTTCCGGGTCTCCCTCGACGGGCCGGCCCAGACCATCGCCCATCCCGGCGACGGCGCCGACCGCGCCCTCGATCGCGCGCAGCAGGCGACCAAGCTCCACGCCGCCCTCGCGCGCTTGCCCGAGCGCGAGCGGATCCTGCTGCACGCCCACTACGTCGACGGCAAGACCCTGCTCGACGCAGGCGCCGAGCTCGGCATGTCGAAGTCGTGGGCCAGCCGCCTCCACGCCCGCGCCATCGATCGCCTGCGCGAGCTCCTCGACGAGCCCGACTAGTTCTGGGTCGCGTCCGACAGCAGCGCGTACCAGCGCCGCACCGCCTCGGCCTTCGCCGGCTCGATCAGCTCGGCGACCGCGGCGATCTCGTCGGGATCCCCGGTCGGCGCGAACACCTCGGGCGGACACAGCACGAACGCGAGGACGTCGAGCGCGCTGCTGGGATCGGGGGTGAACCCGCTGGCGTACACGGTCTCGGCGGTCATGGGGCACCCTTGCACTCCCGATCACCCCGGGCAACTTTTCCGTCGAGAACGCCCCACCCCTCTGGTGATCTCCGCGCCTGATCTCCCGATCTCTGGAGATCTCCGCGCCCGGATCTCTGGAGATCTCCGCGCCACGTGACCCCGCCCGATCCCACCACCGCCCACCCCGAATCCACGCACCGGGTTCTCAAAAGGATCACGTCGGCGGCGGATTGACCTTCACCTTGAGGCCCTCGATCTGACACTCGACCTTCATCAGGCGGATGTCCTCCGACGACGCGTCCTGCTTCTCGGGCGTGACGTTGAAGATGTGGCAGTTGATGAACTCGAACTTGCCGCGCTCGTCCTGGGCGTTGTTGAAGAACGACAGCGACGCCCCGCGCATCGGCGCGCGCTCGCCCGCGACCGACTTCATGTGCAGCTCGCGGAACGGCGCGGCGTCGACCTCGGGGAGGTAGAACACCAGGTTCGGGAACTCGAACTTGCCGGCCTGCTTCGACGCCTCGAGGCGACCGCCGTAGTGGTACTCGATGATCTTGGTCTTCAGGCTGAAGCCGTCGACCTTCGACACCCGCGAGCAGACCTCGGGGCTGACGCCGTCGTACAGGAAGTGGAAGTTGCACGCGGCGATGTGCTGCTGGCCGCCGACGCTGCTCTCGCGCTCGTCGAGCTTGTGGCCGTCGCCCTTCTCGTACGTGATCTTCTCCGGGCTGATCGTGACGGTGATGTTCGCCGGGTTCTTGTCGTTGGCGTCGAACTTGGGGAAGTCGATCGCGGAGATGAGCGCGTCCCAGAAGGTGCGCTTCGCCTTCTCGTTGTAGTTGTAGTCGGCGGCGATCAGCTGACCGGTGCGACGCACGCCCTGCCCGGCGACGAACGCGTTCATCCAGTCCCACAGCGGCTGCCCACCCGCGAGCGCCGTGACGAACTTGATGTCCTCGTACTTCGCCCTCGCGAGCTGGCGCCAGATCTCGCCGCTGTCGCCGGACTGGTAGCTGACGACCTCGGTCGTGACCTTGCCTCCGTCGATGGAGCGCAGCGTGCCGATGATGTGCCCGTCGAGCTGGAGCGCGAAGTGCGCTGACGAATAGACGTCTGGAAGAACAGTCATGGGGTGGGCCTCGAGGGATTGTACACGAGGGCGCGGGGCGCCAAAGGGCACGAGCAGTCCGCTACATGGTACGCTGCCCGCGGTGGAATCCTTCCTCGCCGAAGGTCGGGGAGCCCGTCGCAGATGATCGCCGCCGGCCCGCCAAGTCCACGGACGCCCACGGGAAAGCGACCGTCGCGCGGGTTCGCCAAGGGCGCCGCCGTCGGCGTCCTGGTGGTGATCCCTCTGATTTCCCTCGGGATCTGGATCGCGAACCGGCTCGGGATCGGGGAGGTCCGGGCGCCGATGATCGGGATCCTGCGGCTCACGGTCCTGTTCGCGGGGATCCCGATCGTCGCGACCTGCGGCGGGCTGGGGCGGCTCGCGACCCAGGCCAGCCGCGACGGCGGACGCGGCCGCGCGTGCTGGGTCGCCGGTCGGGCCCTCGCGCTGGGCGGCGCGGCGCTGATCGTGGTCGCGGCGATCCCGACCGAGGTGCTGCCCGAGAGCCGCGCCGGCTGGGCCGTGCTCGCGATCATGGGCGCGATCATCGGCGCGATCGGCGGCGTCGCGATCGGCCTGGTGTGCAGCGGCGAGATGCCGACCTTGGCCGAGCTCGGCGTGTGGCCGGCCGACGGCACGATGGGCCGCGCGATGGAGCGGGTGGTGAGCCGCGCGGCGGGGCGGCGGCGCGCGACGACCGAGGCCCCGCCCGACGACGGTCCGGATCGACCGTGACCGCGCGCGACGATTCGCTGCGGCCGCTCGCGCTGGCGCTGGTGGCGAGCGTGCTGCTCTGGCAGATCCCGTACGGACCGTACCTGCTCTACCCGTTCAAGCTCTTCGGGACCTGGCTCCACGAGGGCAGCCACGCGATCGCGATGCTGGTGAGCGGCGCCGGCTTCGAGCGGATGCAGATCTTCCGCGACGGCAGCGGCCTCGCCCACGCGTCGCACCTGGCCGGGCCGACCGCGGGCGCGTTCATCGCGGCGGCGGGCTACATGGGCGCGCCGCTGTGGGGTGCGGCGATCGTGGCGCTCGCCCGCGACGATCGCGGCGCGCGGCGGGCGCTGATCGCGCTGGGCACGCTGCTCGGCGTCACCGCGATCGCGTCGATCGACAACCGCTTCGGTCAGATCGCCCTGGGCGCGACCGGCGCGGCGCTCTTGGCGCTGGCGGCGATCCCGCGGCCGCGGCTCCACGTCGGCCTCGCCCACCTGATCGGCGCCCAGGCCTGCATCGGCGCGCTGGTCGACATCCGGGTGCTGTACCGCCCCAACCTGGTCGTCGACGGCCAGGTCGTCCGGGATTCGGACGCTCACTCGATGGCGCTGGCGTCGTTCGGCACCGACGCCGACTGGGCGGTGTGGCTGTGGGCGTCGTTGTGGCTGGCGTGGTCGCTGGCGATCCTGTTCGTCGCGCTGTGGCGGGTCCGCCAGCGGATGATCGCCAGCGCGGCGCCAGCGCCGCCGCCGCCGATCAGTGAATCGTCGGGCGCGGGTCGGTGAGCGCGGGCCGCTCGGCCCACGGCCGCGCCTCGAGGTGGAAGTGATCGTGGTGGGCGT
>JAYTAJ010000481.1:0-1690 GCA_043737575.1 Myxococcales bacterium
TCCCAGGTGGCGCCGCCGCCGAACGCCAGGCCGCACAGGCCGACGCCGAGCGCGCCCATGGCGGTCAGCTCGCGCGACTGCGCGATCTCGCCGCGCTTGCGGAACTCCTTCACCCGCTTCGGGGTGGGCTTGTGGGTGCGTGACGCGTCGTCGCTCATCGCGCGCCCCAGCTGTCGAGGAGGTCGACGGCGTTCTGCGCGGTGCCGTCGATCGCCGCGGCCAGGGTCGGCGCGGTCGCGAGCAGCACCAGGCCGCCGCCGAGCAGCACCACCGGCAGGCTGATCGAGAAGACGTTGAGCGCGGGCGCGGCGCGGTTCATGACCGCGAGGCCGAGGTTGATGATCGTGGCGGCGACCAGGGTCGGCGCGGCGAAGCCGATCGCGTGGCTCATCACCGAGCCGCCCAGCTCGAGGGCGGTGTGGAGTTGCATGAGGTCGGTGGCGTGGAGCGGCGTCGCGATGCAGCGCACGCCGGCCTCGAGGCCGCCCGCGGCGATGAACGCGATGCCGGCCAGCGCCGAGATCAGCTTGCGCATCGAGCTGGCCGACTCGGCGGCGCGGGCGTCGTAGTCGGCGGCGAAGCCGAGGCCGAGGTGGAGACCCATGAGCTGAGCGCCCGCGGCGACCCGATCGAGGACGAGGCGGGCCGACACGCCGGCGAGCGCGCCGGCCGCGAGCTCGAGGGGGATCATCGCCAGGACCAGCGCGATCGGCTGGCTCGGCGCCGCGCTCGCGACCGCGGCGGCGACCGCGATCGTGAACACCAGGCGGGCCCGCAGCGGCGTCGACGCCTCGCCGAGCAGCGGCGCGGTGAACGCGAACCCGCCCGCGCGCGCGAGCGCGGCGACGAACGGTCCGGTCATGGCGTCGACGGGGATCATAGGGTCTGCGGCGGCTGACCGGGTCGGCGCTCGGCGGCGCCAGCGCCGCGGGTGATCGCAGAGGTGGCGAACTGGCTCAGGCGATCGAGCGTGTAGTGACCGGCGAGCGCGAGGACGACGAGGGCGGCGACCAGCTTGGGGACGAACGCGAGCACGCTCTCCTGGAGCTGGGTCGCGGTCTGGATCAGCGCGACCAAGAGGCCGACCACCAGCGCGGCGATGAGGAACGGCGCCGCCACCGCGGCCATCGTCGTCAGCGCCTCGCGCCAGAGATCCAGGGTGGTCGACATCGCGCGGTCTCAGTGCAACCGATGCGCCACGCCCAAGTCGGCGCGGTTGCTCGTCGGGCTCCGGCGATGTCGGCGGCGCTGACGGTCGGCCACGGTCGCGATCCGTCGAGGCCGAAAATGACGACGCCCGCTCGAGGCGGGCGCGGTCGGGGTGGGTAGCTGCGTACCCCAGGGGTTACGTGCCCATCGCACCCGCGAGGAGCGACTTCACGACCAGGTGCCAGCCGTCGATGGCGAGGAACACCAGGAGCTTCACCGGCAGCGCGACCACCTGCGGCGGCACCATCACCATGCCGAGCGCGGTGAGGATGGACGCGATCACCAGATCGATGACCAGAAACGGCAGCAGGATCGCGAGGCCGATCTCGAAGGCTGTCCGCAGTTCGGACACGATGAACGCGGGGATCGCGATGCGTAGCGGTACGTCGTCGGCGGTGGTCGGGCGCTCGGACTTCGAGACCTCGTAGAACAGCGCGAGGTCGTCGGGCCGGGTCCGCTCGAGGAGGAAGCGGCGCAGCGG
>JAYTAJ010000482.1:0-1689 GCA_043737575.1 Myxococcales bacterium
CGGGCTGGCCGCCGCGGTCGTCGCTGGTGCTGCCGTCGACGTCGGGATCGAGCAGCTCGGTCATGTCGAGCGCGGCGAGCAGCTCGCGATCCGGCATCACCGCGGAGAACTCGCGGGTCCGCCGCGAGTCGAGCGCGTCCTCGGCCGAGATCTCGCCGGGCACGCCGTCGAGCGCCTCGCCCGCGGTCGAGCGATCGAGATCGAGGATCGACGCGCCGCCGACGTACGGCATGGTCTCGTACTTGGTGATGCGGCCGATCTTCTTCACGATGTCGGCCATGCGCTCGGCCTCGGATCGGATGATGCCGACCGCGCGCAGGTGCGACGCGTCGGCCGGGCTCTGGCGAAAGATCAGCTGGGCGTAGCCAAGGATCGACGTCAGCGGCTGGTTGAGCTCGTGGGCCGCGGCGCCCGCCAGCTCGGCGACCAGCGCCTGCTTCTCGGTCAGCTGGAGCTTCTCCTGGGCCTGAAGCAGCCGCTGCTCGATGCGGATGCGATCGCGGAGATCGCTGAAGATGCCGACGGTGGCGACCTCGCGGCCGGCCTCGTAGATGATCGACGCGGTCATGTTGACCGGCACCAGCGCACCGCCCTTGCGCCTGATCTCGCGGCGGGTCTGCTCGAGGTAGCCGACGCCGCCGTGCGAGGTCGAGCGCAGCATGCGCATGATCTGACGTGGCACGCCGTCCTCGTACAGATCCCACACCGCGATCTTGCCGATGACCTCGTCGGACCGGTAGCCGTACAGCCGCTCGGCGCCCTGATTGAACAGGATGACGTTGCCGCGCATGTCGGCGGCGACGATGGCGTCGACCGTCGAGTCGATCAGGCGCTCGAGGAACTCCTTGGTCGCGCGCAGCTCGCCCTCGAGGGCGCGCTGGGCGGTGACGTCGCGGAAGGTCAGGATCGCGGCGCCGGTCGCGGCCAGCACCGTCGAGGTCGACGCCGACACCATCAGCCGATCGCCCGTGGTGGTGGCGACGCCGAGATCGAACGGATCGAGGTTCTCGCCCGACAGCACCTTGTCGACGACGTCCTGGGCGACCACCGCGGCCTCGGCGACCAGCAGATCGACCAGCGGCCGACCGAGCAGGCCGTCGCGGGCGAAGCCGGTGATGCGCTCGGCGGCGCGGTTGACGAACAGGATCGCGCCGTGCTCGTCGACGATCACCACGCCATCGGCCGCGGCCTCGAAGTGCTCCTTCAGCGACTCGATGCCGCGCAGGCGACGCTCGGCCTCGTAGCGCAGCCGCGAGATGCGGTGGGTCTGATCGCGCAAGCTCTCGAGCACCGCGCCGTGGCGCAGGTGCGCGGCGGTGAGCGAGACGATGAGGCGGGCGAACTCCTCGCCGCGGCCGACCACGTGGCGGGCGCCGACCGCGCTGCGGCGCAACAGCATCGCGCCGAGCGAGCGGCCGCGCCACGCGACCGGGAACACCGCGACCCCGGCCGCGGGATCTTGCAGGTGCGCGATCGCATCGCGGGTGAGCGGGTGGATCCGGGCGTCGTCGATCAAGACCGGCTCGCCGGTCCGGATCGCGGCGACCAGCTCGGGGTAGTCGGCGATCGCGACGGTGAACTGGGTGCGATCGGGATCGTCGGTCGCGGCGATCACGAAGCCGTGGACCGAGCCCTCGATGTGGGCGACCAGCGACGCTCGATCAAACTCGAGGCAGTCGCGCACCAGCT
>JAYTAJ010000483.1:0-9214 GCA_043737575.1 Myxococcales bacterium
GGTCGCCGCCGCGGTCGCGCCGATGATCGGATGGAAGGCGGCGACCGGGCCGGCGACGCCGTTCGCCGCCAACGTCCCGCTCGAGCGCGCGGCGCTGGCTGAGCCGTTCTCACCCGACGACGTCACGCTGTGGGTCGAGCTCGGCAACCTGTTCGACGGCCTCCTCGGCGCCGCCGGCGTGGCCCACCTCCGCTCGCACTGGCTCGACGCGTTCCCGATCGCCGACGCGCCCCTCGATGCGCCCGACGATCCCCGCTCGGCGCGGCTGCGCGCGCTGTGGCGGGGCCGCGTCATCCACGGTGTCGCCGTCTACGTCGCCAGCGCGCAAGGGTCGTCGGGGGCGCCGCCCGGCGTGCCCGCGACGGTGCCGGAGCCGAGCTGGGCCCAGGCCAGCGTCGCGGTGCAATGGTTCCGCGGGATCGTCGATAGCAACTACCCCGGCGGCGCGATCGGCGCCGGCGACGCGGCGACGTGGAGCCCCGAGCGACTCGCGCACGAGCTGCACAGCTTCACCGGCGCACCGACGAGCGGCGGCGCCGTCGCCACCGCGGTGCTCGAGGCGCATCCCGACCGCACCGGCGATCTGCCGTGGTTCGCGTTCGATTGCGTGGCCGGCAGCGTGCCGGCGGAGCTGCCGGCGCCGCAGCGCATCGACATCGAGCGCACCGTCATCCCGGCGCCGGTGCGCTTCCGCGGCATGCCCAACGAGCGCTTCTGGGACTTCGAGGATGGCCGCGTCGACTTCGGCGCGCTGCGCCTCGATCGTCGCGATCTGACCAGCATGCTGCTCGTCGACTTCATGCTGGTGCACGGCAACGACTGGCTGCTGGTGCCGTTCGAGCAGCCGATCGGGACCTTGTGCCGCAGCGAGCTCACCGTCGTCGACGTGTTCGGCGTCGAGACCGCGGTGCCGCGCGCCGAGAGCGCCGACGGCGACGTGCCCGACCGCAAGCGCTGGACGATGTGGTCGGTGACCGGCCTCCCCACCGGGCACCTGGTGCCGGACAGCGTCGCCGGCGTGGTCCAGGACGGTCGCGCGATCGAGGAGGTCCGCTTCCTCCGCGACGAGACCGCGAACCTGGCCTGGGCGATCGAGCGCGCCACCGAGAGCCACATCGGGGTCGCGTGGCCCGGACAAGATCGCGTCGTCGAGACCCCGCCGGCGCCGGTCGCGACCGGCCTCGCGCCGATGCGCTACCAGCTCCAGTCGCACGTGCCCGCGCACTGGATCCCGTTCCAGGCGGTCGCGGTGCCGCCGGCGATCCGCGGCCAGGTCGTCCTCGAGATGGCGGCGCTGCTCCCCGCCGACGGACCGCCCGGCACGCCGCTCGTCGCGCCGGCGCCGGCCGGGAAGATCCTGCGCCCGTCGTCGCTGGCAACCGGCGCGCCGTACCGCATCCGCGAGGAGGAGATCCCGCGCGAGGGCACGCGCGTGCTGCGGTTCGCCCGCTGGGCGCGCTCGTCCGACGGCGCCAGCCACCTGTGGATCGCGCGCCGCCGCACGATCGGCGCCGGCGAGGGCTCGAGCGGCCTTCGCTTCGATCTCACCGCCGCCGTCGACGAGGTCGTCGTCGGCACCGAGCCCGAGCCCATCACCCCGCTGATCTGGAACACGCCCCCCGGCTGGAACGCCGACTGGTCGTAGCCGCACCGCAGGAGAAGCCACATGCCCTTCACGAAACCAAACGACCTGCCCCGCTGGGCCACCGGGATGGCGGTGATGACCGAGCCGTCGGAGCTCGTCAAGGACACCGGCTTCGTGCCGGGCACGCCGGCGGAAGCCGCCCACACCAACTGGCTGCTCAACCGGCTGTACCTGTGGATGCAGTACCTCGACGATCCCGCGACGCTGGCCGTCGGCGGCCTCTCCGTGAACGTCGGCGGATCGATCGCCACGCCGGCCATCTCGACGACGACGCTCACCGCTGCCGGCAACGCGACCGTCGCCGGCACGCTCGCGGTCAGCGGCGCGCTCGCGGCCGGCGCCACCACCGTCACCGGCACGCTCGGCGTGTCAGGCGCGGTCAGCGCCGGCGGTGGCCTCACCGTGCCCGTCGGTCAGGCCGCGACGCTGCAAGGCAACGCCACCATCGGTGGCACGCTCGGAGTCACTGGCGCGCTCACCGCCAGCGGCGGTATCACCGTGCCCGTCGGTCAGGCCGCGACGCTGCATGGCAATGCCATCGTCGGCGGCACGCTGGGCGTGGCCGGCGCGGCGACGGTCGCCGGGACGCTCGGCGTCACCGGCGCGGTGACCGTCGGGGGACTCACTGCGGCGGTCAATCAACACGTCACCGTGTCGGGCAGCGGCACCTTCAAGCACGGCGACACCACGTTGCAGCTGCCGGCCTCGGCCGGCATCCCGGTGAACGCCAGCAGCGGCCTGTCGGGACATCCGGCGACCGGCTCCACCGGATGGAAGTACGTCCGCTCGTTCGGCGTCATGGCGCAGTTCTGGGACACCCCGGCCGCCGCCACCCAGGACGTGCTCTTCCCGATCACGCTCCGGGTCAACGATCGGATCAAGTCGATCGCCGCCAAGATCCAGGACACCACGGGCGGCGCCAACACCATCTCGATGTACCTGCACAAGAGCGTCGCGACCGCGTCGTTCACCAGCGGGTCGGCCCAGATCGGCGCCACCCAGACCTCGCTCGGCAACGGCACCATCCAGACCCTGACGCTCTCGGGGCTGACGCAGACCATCAACTCCTTCGAGATGTACAACGTGATGCTGCGCGCCAACGGCACCACGTTCACCACGCATCACATCCTCGGCGTCCAGGTCACCTACGACCGGCCGTGACGGCGGTCGCGCGGCGGGAGCGGCCGCACACCACGCTGTCATCGGTCGTTCACGATCGGGCGAGAGGGTCCGCGTAGTTAGCGCGCGGCGGATCGGCATCGAGGTTGCTCTATCGAGCGCCATGCCCACCTCGCTTCGCCTCTCCGCTCTCCTCCTCGCGCTTCCCCTCACCACCGCCGCTGCCTGTGACTGGAACGAGGTCGAGACCGGCCGCAACGGTCTGGTCGAGCTGGTCCCCAGCGAGTGCGGCCGACCTGGCTGCGATCTCGACGACGGCGTCGCGGTCGGCGGCGCGCTGACGATCACGCTCCAGGGCGTCGACGGTCGCGACGCCGACGATCTCCGCCTGGTGTCGAGCGCGCCGTGGATCGTCGACGTCATCGCCAGCGACTGGAGTGGCTTCGATCCCGAGTTCCGCATCGCCGGCAACGGCGCCGGCGTCGCCGATCTGATCGCGATCGACTCGTGGGGCTACGAGGTCGACTACCTGCCGATCGAGGTCGCGGCGATCAGCGACCTCGCGATCGAGGCCAATGTCGACGAGGTCAGCGTGATCGGCGTCGACGTCGCCTACGCCGCGGCGGTCGGCTCGGAGCTGCGCCTCGACACCGTCGGCCTGTCACGCGGCCGCGAGCTGACCGGCGACGTCCAGTACCTCGCCGAGATCGACCAGGCGATCGCCCTCGCGATGCTGCCCGACTCCGACGCCAGCCGCGGCCGCATCCGCCTCACCGTGCCCGCGGGCGAGCACGACATCCGCCTCACCGCGCCCGGCGGCGCGCGGAAGCTGATCCGGATCATCGGACGCTGAGCGCCGAAGGCGCGAGGCAACGATGTCTCGCTCTGAGCCGAGTCAGGTGGGGACGCTGACGCTGACGCCGACGCTGACGCTGAGCTCGGCGCCGACCCGCGCCAGCTCGGCGCCGAGGCGCGGCCGCAGGCGGCTGGCGTCGTCGATCGAGCCGTGCTCGATCTTCTCGGCCAGGGCGGCGGCGTCGGTCGCGCCGACCATCAGCAGCGCGCCGCGCAGGCCGTGGGCGGCGCGGTGCAGCTCCTCGGCGCGGCGGGCCTGCAGCGCGGCGTCGATCTCGTCGGCGAGGGCGGGATGGTGCGACAGGAACGTCTTGGCGATCGCGTCGGCCAGCTCGGCGCGACCGCCGACCTTGGCGAGCCGCGCCGCGTGATCGACCGGCGGTCGCAGCTCGCCCTCGCCGATCCGGTACAGCAGATCGGCGAGGTGGATCGCATCGACCGGCTTGGCGAGGTAGCCGTCCATGCCCGCGGCGGCGGCGGTCAGCTCACCGTCGCGGTGCGCCGACACCGCGATGATCGGCAGGCGCTGGGCCCGCTCCTGGTGCTCGCGGGTGCGGATGCGCCGCGTCGCCGAGGCGCCGTCGCAGCGCGGCATCTCGAGGTCCATCAGGATCACGTCGAAGCGCTCGGCCTCGACCGCGGCGACCGCGGCCTCGCCGTCGGCCACCCACAGCGTGCTGTGGCCCGAGCGCTCGAGGATCGCCTGGGCGATCGCCGCGTTGGTCGGGTGGTCCTCGGCGAGCAGGATGCGCAGCGACCGCCCGCCGGTCGCCCACGGCGCGGCGGGCGTCGAGCCGGGATCGATCGTGCGCATCCGATCGGTGGTCGGCCCGTGACCGAGCGGCAGCTCGAGGGTGACGGTGATCTCGGTGCCGACGCCGACCGCCGACTGCAGGTGGATCGAGCCGCGCAGCGCCGCGACCAGCTCGCGGGTGATCGCGAGCCCGAGGCCGACGCCCTCGGCGGCCTGATCGCGGTGGGCTTGCACGAACGGCTCGAACACCGCGGCCTGCTGATCGGGCTCGATGCCGACGCCGGTGTCGGTGACGGTGAAGATCACGGTGTCGCCGTCGCCCGGCCGCGCGGTCGCGGTGACCTGTCCGGCGTGGGTGTACTTCACCGCGTTGTAGAGCAGGTTGACGAGGATCTGCCGCAGCCGCAGCGGATCGCCGCGGCGCGCGGTCGTGAGATCGTCGGCGAGCTCGCCGCGCAAGGACAGGTGCTTGGTGCGGGCGCGCGGCGACACCATCGCCATCGCCTGGGCCACGACGTCGCGCAGATCGAAGTCGATCGCGACGACGTTGATCTTCCACGAGTCCTCGCGGCTGGCGTCGAGCAGGTCGTCGATCAGCTCGAGCAGGTGGCGCGCCGACGCCCGCGCGCTGGTGAGGTGCTCGCCGCGGGGCGCGGCGTCGCGGTCGCCGATCGCGAGATCGATCATGCCGATCACGCCCGCGAGCGGGGTCCGCAGCTCGTGGGTGACCTGGGTCAGGAAGCGGGTCTTGGCGCTGGCCTCGGCCTGGGCCCGCTCGCGATCGCGGATCAGCTCGCTGCGCGCGACGTGATCGTCGCTGACGTCCTGGACGCCGCCCGCGAGGATGGTCGGCGTGCCGTCGAGGCTGCGCTCGCACGACAGCCGGGCCCGGAGGTGACGCCAGCTGCCGTCGAGGCGGCGGACCCGATACACGGTCTCGGTGATCTGGCCCGACGCGATCGCGGCGCGGGCGACCTGGAGCATGTCGATCGCGTCGGTCGGATGGATCATCGCGACCAGCTCGGCCTCGGTGGTCGGCGGCGGCCGCGACCGCTCGCGATCGTGGAGCTGGTACATCATCGTCGACCAGCCGACCCGGCCGGTCGCCAGCTCGTAGGTGAAGCTGCCGAGCCGGGCCAGGCGCTGGGCGTCGTCGAGGTGACGCTCGGCGCGCGCGAGGGCCTCGAGCTGGGTCGTCGTCGCCGGATCGCTCGCGGCGCGGGTGACGACGCCCGACCAGCCGTCGAGGCCGCGCTGCCACGACGCCAGGAGCGGCCGCAGCTCGCCGCTGCGGGTGCGCCAGCGCCACGCGGTGGTGACGCTCGACGCCGAGCCGCGCAACAGCTCGTGGTGCGCGAGCTGCGCGTGATCGGCGAACAGGTACTGCGCCAGCGGCCGACCCATCAGCTCGTCGGGCGGCAGGCCGAGCAGCAGCGTCGACGCCGCGGTCGCGCCGCGGATCACGCCGTCGTTGCCGACCGTGATGATCAGGACCCCGGCCGCCGCCAGCGCCAGCTCGCGATCGCGCTCGCGACTCACAGCACCGCTCCGCGCCGCCGCACCACCTGCGCGCCGTACCACACCAGCGTCGCCGCCAGCGCCAGCAGCACCACCGACACCAGGCCGCTGATCCACGGGGTCGAGCCGGCGGCCTGGGTGAACAGGCTGCGCGCCGACAGCACCAGCGACGTCACGGTCACCGCGAGCACCAGCGCCATCGGGACGACGGTGAACCACGGCACCTTGCCGGGGCGACGGCCACCGCCGCGGTACAGCCACACCGAGATCGCGAGCAAGGTCAGCGACGCCAGGAGCTGGTTCGACGTGCCGAACAGCTTCCAGAACAGGTTGAAGTCGCCGCGGTTGCGCAGGAACACCAGCGGCACGCCGCAGGTCACGATCGTCGCGATCACCGCGGCGACCTTGCCCTCGGCGCCGAACAGCTCCTGCAGGACGTAGCGGCCGAGCCGGGTCGCCGAGTCGAGGGTGTCGAAGATGAACGTCGACAGCGCCATCGCGCCGAACGTGGTCGCGATCAGCAGCTTCTCCGGGCTGTCGCCGATGACGAGCGTGATGAACCGGCCCAGGCCCTGCGAGTAGATCGCGCCCGGCCCCAGCTTGGGCCCGTCGGTCGCGACGATCATCACGGTGGCGAGCGCGATCAGCGCGACGAAGCCCTCGAGCAGCATCGCGCCGTAGCCGATCGGGTGGCAGTGGCCCTCGCGATCGATCTGCTTGGACGTCGTGCCCGAGCAGACCAGGCCGTGGAAGCCCGAGCACGCGCCGCACGCGATCGTGACGAACAGGAACGGGAACAGCGACGCGCCGTCGCCGAGCGCCGACGTCGCGTGCCAGGTGTCGGCCTTGATCGGATAGCCGCCGAAGAAGATGCCGATCACGCCGATCACCAGCGCGCCGTACAAGACGAAGCCGCCGAGTTAGCCGCGCGGCTGCATCAGCAAACACAACGGCGTGATCGACGCGACCGCGCAGTAGCCCATGATGATGAACGTCCACGTCGTCCAGTCGAGCGTGAGCCAGGTCGAGTGCTGGGTGCCGAACCAGACCGCGAACAAGGTCGCGGGCACGAAGATGATCGTCAGGAGCCACAGCGGCGGCTTCCACAGCCGATCGATCGCGCCCATCACCAGCGCGATGCCGAGGTACAGGACCGACGCCAGCGCGACCGCGCCGCCCTGGTTGAAGGTGAAGGTCAGGCCCTGCGTGTCGGCGTTGCCGGTCACGAACGTGCCCGCGGTGATGTCGACGAACGCGACGATCACGTAGATCAGCGCGAGCCAGATGAACGCGAGGATCGCGAGCCAGGCGCGGCGACCGAGGTGGACCTTCACGACCTCGGCGATCGACTTGGCGTCGTGGCGCACCGACGCGACCAGCGCCGACACGTCGTGGACCGCGCCGATGAAGACCACGCCGAAGCCGATCCACAGGAGGCACGGCAACCAGCCGAACTGCTGACACGCGAGGATCGGTCCGACGATCGGCCCGGCCGCGGCGATCGCCGAGAAGTGCTGACCGAACAGGTAGAACGGCTTGGTCGGCACGAAGTCGACGCCGTCGGCCTTGCGGTGGGCCGGCGTGACCGCGTGATCGTCGAGGGCGAACTGCCGCACCACGTAGCGGCCGTAGAAGCGGTAGCCGAGGACGAGCACGGCGATCACCGCAGCCGCCAGAGCGGGCAATCCCATCAGGGTACGTCACCGTTGTGGCGGCTCGCTGTCAAGGACGAGCGTGGTTGACATCGTGGGGCGCGGCGGGAAGTATGCGCGGCAATGCCCGACGACGACGACTTCGCCTCCCTGTTCGCCGAGACCCAGCAGGGCAAGCCGAAAGGCCAGGCCGCGGTGAAGCGCGCGAAACCCGGCGACCTCGTCAGCGGCAAGATCACGTCGATCGGCAACGACTCGGTGTTCATCGATCTCGGCGGCAAGTCCGAGGGCGTGATCGATCGCGAGCAGCTGGTCAGCGACGACGGCACGCTGCGGGTGAAGGTCGGCGACACCCTCGAGGCCCGGGTCGCGGGCGAGCGCAACGGCTCGCTGGTGTTGCGGGTGAAGCTCGGCCGCGGCGTCGAGGCCCGCGGCGAGCTGGTGCAGGCGATGGAGCTGGGCATTCCAGTCGACGGCAAGGTCACCGGCGCGATCAAGGGCGGCCTCGAGGTCGACGTCGCCGGCGTGCGCGGGTTCTGCCCGGCGTCGCAGGTCGACGCGCGGTTCGTCGCCGATCAGACCGTGTTCATCGGCCAGCGCCTGCAGTTCCGCGTCACCCAGTACGAGCGCGGCAACCTGGTGCTGTCGCGGCGGGCGCTGCTCGAGGAAGAGAACGCGCGCCGCGCCACCGAGGTCCGCGGCAAGCTCGAGGTCGGCGCGGTGATCCGCGGCAAGGTCGTCGGCTTCAAGCCGTTCGGCGCGTTCATCGATCTCGGCGGCATCGAGGGCATGCTCCACGTCAGCGAGCTCGGCTACGCGCGGGTCGAGAAGCCCGAGGACGTGCTGCAGCTCGATCAGGAGCTCGACGTCCAGATCAAGTCGATGGAGGAGGCGACCGACGGCAAGCGCGCGCGCATCGCGCTGACGATCAAGGCGCTGCAGGCCGACCCCTGGCTCGACGCGACCAAGGGTCTCGTCATCGGCCAGACCCTCAAGGGCACGGTCACGCGGCTGCAGCCGTTCGGCGCCTTCGTCGAGGTGCTGCCGACCGTCGAGGGCCTGGTCCACATCAGCGAGCTCGGCGCCGGCCGCCGCCTCAACCATCCCAAGGAGGCGGTCTCCGTCGGTCAGCAGGTCGAGGTGATCGTGCTGTCGATGGATCCCGACAAGCGCCGCCTGTCGTTGTCGATGGCCGCCGCGGCGCAGCAGGCCGAGCAGGCCGATCTCGCCGAGGCCCGTGCCTCGATCACGCCGGCGCCGGCCCGACTCGGCACGTTCGGCGATCTGTTCAACAAGAAGAAGTGATCGCGGGTAGCATCGGGGTTGGAGGTCACCATGAAGGCGATCCTGATCCTGATCGCGATGGCGGTGATGGGCTGTGCTGCGACCGAGGGGTTCCGGACCGTGCCGCGGGCGCGCTGGGACGGCGTGCCGATCGACAAGCGCGCCGCGACCGACGCGACGATCGACGCCAGCCTCGCGGCGGCGCGCGCCGAGGAGACGGCGGCGCTGGCGGCGGTGGCCGAGACCGAGCGGGCGCTGGCGGCGCCGCGATCGCCGCGCGACCGCCGCGCGACGACGTGGATCGCGAAGCTGCTGAACGGCGAGCAGCGCAAGGTGCTGGCGCGGGCGCAGGTCGATCGAGCGCGGCGGGTGTCGCTCGAGGCCGAT